>JAJPKD010000040.1 GCA_021323895.1 Acidobacteriota bacterium
AAAGGACTATAAACATTTCGCCCCTCAGGGGCGAAGCGACACGTCCGGATGCTAACCAACGTCTCGACAGGCTGGTAAGGGGCCGTCCCTTACTTCTGAACGGCCGTACCTTGCGTCGCGAGTACTTGCCAGCGTCCGTCGCGCTTGACGAACACGTCCGTAAAGCGCGTCCATCGGTCAATCGCCTGTCCCTTGTCGTCGCGTCCTTTCACATGGTTGACTCCCGTCACGACCGCAGTGTTTCCTTCAACTCGCACGTTCAGATCAGAAAGTTCAAGCGAATCGAGCACAGCCTTGTCGGTCTTCATCTCGGCGAGCACTTCGTTCTTTGATTGTACCGCGCCGGTGCGACTGCTGATGTCTGTAGCATCCTCGGCATAGTTGCGCTCAAACCACGCGATATCCTTGTTCTTGTCGGCATCGTTCCATTCGCGCTCGATGTAGAGCAATTGCCCACCGTCATTCAGCGGGCCACCGGCGTCGCTCACCACTCGCCAAGCACTGCCGCGCTTTTCCAGGAAATGTACACTGCGCGTGTAAAACGTCTGGTCCTTACCGTCAACCTTCGCCACAATGACGTTGCGGTGGGTGATGGTGGCTGAGTTCGCCGAACAGGTAATTATGTAGTAATCGTGACCAACTCTGTCAGGATTCGGATTGGTCTTGTTCCGCTCTGCTGCCTTAACGGCGTTCTCAATCGCCTGCGCCTTCGTCAACGTACCCGCCGGGCTTAAATTCAGATATTCGTCGGCGTAAACGTTTTGCAAAAAGGCCTGGTCACCGCGTTGCCCGGCATCGCCCCAGGCTCTATCGAACGCTTCCAGCTTCTTTTTGTCGGCGTCGCTGCACTGCCCAAAGGCCACGGTAGCTGCGGCAATTACTAACACTGATACTGCGATAAATCTTTTCATGTAGGCTCCTTTGAAGGTTTGAAAACTAGGTTTGAAGAAGCCAGACGGGCTTCCACGCATTTCGTGGCTACGACTTCGGCCGCGAATCCGAATTTGACTGAATCAACAAGCTCTTGTTGGTTAGTGCCTCGTGGCGCTAATCAGGCAGGGTAACGGTGTCACCACCTTAACACATGAACGGGCATTAACATATGAATGGCCCATCCCAAGGTTCGAAGGCACGGAATGCTTGCAGCTGCGAATCGTTCTGGGTTTTGTTTTAGATCATTTATGGACGACAGGATGTACCGATCCTCCAGAGCTGGGATTCACCAGGCATCACGGTTCTACAAATATATCGCCGCTACGGCTCGTTAACACCCATCTTGTCACTAGTCACTCGTCACTGTTAACGATGTCAGCGCGTACACTCCTCGACTGATTCGCGCCGCATATCCTTCCTCTACGAGCTGATGATTTCCAAGCCCGGCTTCAACGCGGCTCAAACCCGAAGCGCGCGCAGTTTCGCCGAGCTGAGTCATCCCGGCACTCGCCAGATATGCGCGCGCGATCTCTCGCAAAGCAGTCTTGCGCGCGATACGCTTTTTTAGTTGCTCTGGCCAACGATCTTCGGCCAGCATCCAGATGTAAGAGAACGGTTGATAGATGACGTCCTGAGGGATCACCTTCATCGTGCGTTGTAACTCGTCGAGGGCGCGCGTGAATGCCGCCCGCTCGTTGACGCCGCTTTCGGCGCGCAGGTCCGCGGTAGCCAGTTCGTGTTCGCGCCGGAGTACTTTTAGCACGCGTTGCGCGGGTACGGACAAAACTTCGCGCTCGTGTTTCCGCCGAGGCATCCACACCGTAGCGAAATGGCTAATCAAACGCGGCGCGACAAACATCGAACGACCGCCCGCGAGCTTCGCGTAGTAAACGCGACCACGGCGCATGACTTCGTCCTTGAGGTACCAGGTGAGCCGCGTCTCTTCGTCCTTCTGCACATTCCGCGGGAGACTCACATCGCGGCGACCGCACACGGCGATGTAGAGCGAAGGACCACTGCGACGAGTATCGGTCAGCGTGTTCGCAAAGCCCACATCTTCGATGAAACGTTCTGCGTCGAGAGCTGATTCAACGCGAAGCTCTTCCTCGCGTCGCCACATTCGGTCGCGATGTGCTTCGATCTGTTCGGGAAGAGATGAAGTGGTCACGGGCTTAATTCAGTGAGGTCAATAAACTCTGCCGCAAACAAACATTTTCTCCTGGCCCGAAGTTATCGGATGATGAGCGAATTAATTGATGATCTCTCCTTTGACGTTTGCCAGCCTCTCTCGCCATTCTTGAAGTTCCTCAGGTGTTTGTCTCGCCCAATCTGTTGCTTCGCCGACGATCTTCAATGGTGCGAGGCTTCGATACGAGCGGGTGGGATTGCCGGGGAATTTTCTGTCGGTAACGTTCGGGTCATTTTCAAAGCTCCCGGTCGGCTCAACGATATAGACACGTTCACGTCCATCGCCTTTAGCTAATGCCGCAGCAAGTCCGGCCCCGTAGGCCGAGGCCGTGAAGTAAATGTGATTCATGATGAGGTCCGGCTGGTAATTAGAACTGCCGCCGGGTGTCAGCAGATCGCCAACTGACAAATCCGCTTTCGTTCCGTGATAGAAGGGACCTTTGTCGGACGGATCGCCCCTGAACGATTTTGCTAATTCGAAATTCCTTTTGGCGTTGTCGACATCGCCTAAGTCCTCATAGCATTTGGCGATACTTGAATACAGACCGAGAAAGGCACTGACAGTAGCTTCGTTATTTACTCTTAACGCAAACTGCAAAGCTGTCTCGAGCCATTTCAATTTGTCGGCGACATTATCCTGATGCCGGGCGACATAGTAAGCGGCAATGTATTTTTCGAAGTCGTTTGTCGCTTCGTTCCATGCTTGAAGAAACAGTCTGCTGGCTTCGTCAGGCTCGCCTTTCTCTTCCGCACCCATGCCTTGAATGCAGAGTTTGATTATGGGGTTACTTGGGCTGAATTCCATTTTCTAAGTTCCAATCGGTAAGGTATGTGGTCCGCGTGTCCTGTTATTTGATCAGCCCATCTTGTCATTCTGAGCCTCGACTCGATTTCGTATTGCCGCTTCGAGAATTTCAATGTTTATGTCTTTTAGAGTTTTGAACTTGATGCAATACCCGGTAACGCTGGCCTTGCCTATCGCTTCCCCATACGTCTTGGCTAAGTATTTCTTATCTTCGATACCAAGGATATAGACAGAGATCCCGGTTTTGTTTGCGCTCAAACCAATTTGATAAAACTCTCTGGTTGTTCCGTCGGCATATCTTATGGGGTAAGACCCATATCCGACATTAGGGTTAGAAACAGTTTTGCCTTTGTCGTCTTTACCATCGAGGAACCATAATTTGCATGCCGGCATTACGTCGAGAATGATGTCGTGCAACTCTTGCATGTCGCCGCGTTTTGGTTCAGGTTGACTCGCAATATACTTCTTGATCTGTTCTTGCACGTTCATTTCAAATTCTCATTTATTGCTTCGGGGGCTTGGCATCGAGAAAGTCGTTCACCATTGGGACGATTGTTGTCATGCGGTTCATCAGCATGACGTGCGTTGTGTCGGGCAGAATGGCCAATCTCGATTCCGAGCGCGGCCCCAAATCGCCCGAGACCCCGCCGCCTTTCAGGCTGAACATTTCCGCGATGTGTTCGGGCCGCACGCCGTCGGCATCGCCGAAGATCAAGAACATCGGCGCTTTGGTGGCCTTGAATTTATCGGCGCCGAAGTCGTACGGTTTCGCAGCCATCGCGACGACGTGCTTGACGAAGTCGGCGAACTTGTCGGGCGTCGGGCTCAGTTTCTTGTACTCGGCCTCGATAGGTGAGCCTTTGAAGGCTTCTGCCGTCAGCTTGGGTATTGCGTCGTTCTTTTCCTTGACCCAACCGTCGCTGCGAAAAGCCATTGAAAGGATGACAACCTTACGCACTTTTTCCGGATGCCGGATCGCGCACTGCATTGCCGCGCCGCCGCCGAGGCTATAACCGAGGACGTCTGCCTTTGGGATCTTTAGATAATCGAGCAACGCGGCCACATCGTCGGCGAGGTTTTCAGGACTCATATCGCGATCAATGTCGGCCGTGCGACCGTGGCCCTGCATTTCGACGGCGATCACTTTCCGCGGTTTGGAAAGTTCGGCGATCCAGTCATTCGCTGGGTTACCCCATGGAGCTGTCCAGTTGCTGGCGATCGTCATGAACGCTCCATGCAGCAAGACAACGGGCTCGCCTTCGCCGTGAATTTCGTAATACATTTTGAGTCCATTGACTGGCGCATAACCCGTAACCGGTTTTTGCTGTCCCGCCGCGACCCCCGCCGCGAGCATCGTCATAAGCATCGAAACGAAAAAGACTGTCGTCTTCATAGTTGGATTCATATTAATGACTTTTTCTCACGCGGCGCTGGTCTTAATCTGTGTAATCTGTAGATAAACTTTCGTGCGCGCCGCGCCCGGGCTATTCCGTTGCTTCATCCGGGGCCGGTTGGAAATAAATCTCGCGCACCTCGATCGGGAAACGGCACGCCTTGGCGCCCTTGCGCACCCACGACATCACCTCGTCCATGTCAGCGCATTCCAAAATCCAAAAACCGCCGATGTGCTCTTTGGTCTCCAGAAACGGCCCGTCGGTGAGCAGCAGTTCGCCATTCGGTTGAGGGCGCAGTGTGTGCGTCGGGCCCAGGCCGCCGGCAAACCTTCTGACACCAGCTGCGATCATCTCGCGATTGAGCGCGTGAATCTCTTCCATCACCGCCGGGTCCTGTGCGGACGGATCAAAGTCGTCGGGTAGATAACCAGCAACCAAATATTGCGGCATGATTTCTTAATCTCCTTTGTAGCAGTTTGCGGTCGGACTTCGGACTTTGCAGTCAATCTCCTGCGTTCTGCCTTCTGCCCCGTGCCTTCTGCCTTCTGTTTTTCTAGTCTCTAGTCTCTACTTTCACTCTATAGTCGAACGGCCGGATCGGAAATCGACAGGTGGTCCAAAGAAATTTTCCATGAGCGCCAAAGGCGCGCAATGTAATAGCCCAGACCAACGGTCGGCGTTACGCGACAAAACAAATTCACGAAGGCCAACGGCGCGAAGTAAATCTTGATTCAGGATTTACTCGAGCTGCCGTCCCGATTTCCCTTTACGACTTAAGATTGACTTCGCCGCTAAACTGTCTCGACCACTGCGTCGGCCAAGTTCTGATTTGTCGCGACTCGTGATCTCGCGCGCGCAGACACAGCTGCCCTCATTTCCATCCAGTTGTTGGCGATGTCGGCAAACAGAATCGAAAGAGCGAGACAAGACCAGATAATTGCCTGCACGATCTCGATGCTAATCAGTTCCCAACCCGTCACTCCCATCACAAATCGTCCGGTGATGAAGACCAGCGCCACACAATAACTACGAGTCATCCACTGCCGGTGCAGCGCAATCTTACGTTTGTAGGCGAACAGAAACGCGATGGCGGTTGTAGTGATCAGCATCGCCGCATCAATGATGCCCAGGACCGTAAACGAACGAGGAGCCCCGATGCGTTCCTGGAAGTACTGGATGTAGGCGCCCATCGGCGCCAAACAAAGTGCCCCGACGACGTACACGCGACCCACAATGCGGTGTAGTCTGGTGAATCGCCGGCGCAAGCGCTCTGAAAATTGCATCGGCGCCAGCAGCAGCGTACATGCGCCGAACAAACCGTGCGGCAGCAACCACCACTTAAAGGTTTCGATGTGTTGCCAGAACGGGTCCGACGGCACGATCAGGAATCTTTCGTTGTGATAGAGCACATAGCTCATCATCACCGCGATTCCGCCAAACGCAACATACTTTGCCTTGAGTTTCATCGGGTAACTCCTTGAGTTGTGAATGTCATCACGCTGCGTCTCGC
>JAJPKD010000292.1 GCA_021323895.1 Acidobacteriota bacterium
CGTGTCGATCAACTCTTAAGGTGTGTATGAAAACGTTCCTACTGAGCATCTTCATCGGGGTGGCACTTGAAGTACTATTTTTTATGCTGGCGGTATTTGCTGATGGCGCCTGTCATTGTGTCAAACCAACTGTCGTTTTCTTCCCTTACGGAGGCATCGCTCTCCTACGATCTTGGGAATCGCTAAGTTTGCCATTACTCATCCTCCAGTTTCCTGCTTACTCGCTTATCCTGGCTAGAGTCCGCGGCTGGTCGTGGAGGTTACTCGCATTGCTCGTTATCCTTATTCTTCATGTGGCATTCGCGGTTATCGGGCTAATAACCTATCGTTAATAAGTGCTGTCGGTGGGGAGGCAAAGAAAATGAATTTTCGAATGGTCTTGCCGTCGGCATACTGACGTGCCCCCAGAATCCACCCACTCCCTGACTGAGGAAAACTATGCAGCAACAGGGACTTGCTGAGACCGTGGAGTGGCGACCCGAAACTCAGGGGCCGACAATCAATCTTGTTTTCGCGTTCGCCGATGTCGTATAGTCGAAGCAGGGAGCTCGCATCTTTCCCCGAGCTTCCTCTGAACCGCGAAACTCGCTGTTGCCCCAATCCTCGCAAAGCCAGGACCAAAATCAGCCCATCGCTTTGTCAGCTTTCGATTTCAGTCTCAGGTGAATTGCGTCGCATGGATAATTCCTCGTCGCCCAAAACAAGTTCCGCGCAACGGCCGCTGTTAGCGCCGGACGCCATCCTCCAGAATCGTTACCGCATCGTCCGGGAGCTTGGCTCGGGCGGGATGGGCGCGGTCTATGAAGCGATCGATCAGCGACTTGATGCGAGGGTGGCGATCAAAGAAACGTTCTCGGCTGACGAGCGTCTGCGGCGCCAGTTCGAGCAGGAAGCGAGACTGCTGGCCCAGCTTCATCATCCGAGCCTGCCGCGGGTCAGCGATTACTTTACCGAAGACGGCCGGGCGTTTCTCGTGATGCAATTCATCGCCGGCGACGATCTGGCGCGGATCATTTCGCAGCAGCCGGGACCGTTCCCAACTAATCTGGTGATCGCCTGGGCCGACCAATTGCTCGACGCACTGATTTATCTCCACACACAGGATCGGCAGATCATTCATCGCGATATCAAACCGCATAACCTGAAGCTGACTTCGTCGGGTCAAATCGCGTTGCTCGATTTTGGTTTGGCGAAAGCGCATGTCACAGAGCATTCTACGACGCAGTCCGCGCACAGCGTGTTTGGCTACACGCGGCGATATTCACCGCTGGAACAGATTCAGGATGAAGGCACATCTCCACGCAGCGACATCTATGCATTGGGCGCGACGCTCTATCATTTGTTGACCGGAATCAAGCCGCCGGACGCTCTGGCGCGCGCAGCGGCGCTGGCTAATTCACAGCCCGATCCGTTGCGCCCGGCGCACGACGTTTATAAGGCTTTGGGCGCTGACCTCGCGGCGATTCTTAACAAGGCGTTGGCGCTGAACGCCACGGATCGTTTCGAGAATGCCAGCGAGTTTCGCGAGGCTCTGCGGCGATTGGGCCGGGACAGCTTTCCTGAAGTTCGCGCGGTATCCCGCGCGGGGCGATCGACTATAGTCGCCGCGTCGGCGAGCAAGGCAATGAGCGCCGATCCGTTCGACAGCTATTCAATTTTGAAGCCTGAGGACTCGGGCTTTCGGCTGCCGCGTCCGAATCGAAAGCCGCTCGGATTCGCGGTTGCCGCGGCGATAGTTTTGATTTCGATTACGGTTTCGTATCCGGCCGGCTGGACTGATTCGTTTACGCGTCTTCTGCGCCAGTCAGATGGGAGTGCGCGGGAAACCGGCAATGCATCGTCAATTCGCCGCTCACGAAACGAAGTTGCGATTACTAAGCCTGCGAACATTAAACCGGCTGCGTCGCCAACACCCAGCGCAAGTCGGCAAAGTGATTCGCCGAAACGCCGCGTTCGGCAATCAAAGGCCAGCGCGAACGGGCCCAAGCCACCCCCAATTTCGATAGCGCCTTAGCGGCTAGATTCCCGGGTAGAATTTCCAGCTCGTCTTGTAATCGCGCGTTAGCTTTTGATTCGTCAGGACCGCGCGAATCATCTCGATCGGAATTCGATTTTCGTGCAGGAGCGCGTCGTTGAATTGCCGGTTCGTCATCTTGCCTGAGTCAACGAGGTCGTGATGCAGCGAGTACTGCTGCAAACCACCAATCAAATATGCGATTTGATACAACGGGCCGTAGCTGCCATCGAATGAACGCCGAACTTCGGCAGTGGCGTTGTCGCGTTCATGACCGACGCGATCGACCAAAAAGTCGATGCACTGTTGCGGCGTCATTTTTTCCAGATGGAAGCTGAGCGAAAAGATGATCCGCGCGCAGCGATGCATGCGCCAGAAAAGCGCGCCGATCTTTTCTTCCGGTTTCTTCTGAAATTTTAGATCCCAGAAAAGCAACTCCCAGTAGAGAGCATTGCCTTCCGTCCAGAACGGCGTGCCGAACAATCCGCGATAAGGTTTGTAACGCGCGGTCATGAAGCCTTGCAGGTGGTGTCCGGGGATTAACTCGTGAAAGACGGTCGCGCGCGAGAAATACGGATTGTTGCCGCGCATCGACATCATCTTCTGCTCGTGCGACATCGTGTTGGTCGGATACGAAACCAGGATCGTTTC
>JAJPKD010000108.1 GCA_021323895.1 Acidobacteriota bacterium
CTGCGCAGCCGCTACAACCTGGCGTTTGTCTCAACGAACAAGAAGCGCGACGGCACGACGCGTAATTTGAAACTCGACGTCGATCCCATTCGACAAAAATCGCAAGGCAAATTGGTTATCAAAGCGCGACGGAGTTATATTTCGCCGCGAAGTTGATATTTGGCGTGGATCCCGGATCTCACATGCCGGGTGAACGCCTCGGGTATGAAAGACGAAGTCAATCATAGACATCTCCTCACCCGCCGAAGTGATTGACTTCGGAGGGCGATTCACGACACGCCGGCTGGCGTCTCAAGCTGCGAGTTGCTTAGTCACTGTAGCGCTGCGAATCGTGTTAGAACGGCGCGCGATAGCGACCCGATCAACGCGCGCGTTGATTGAAACCACGCAATTATTTCGTTTCGCAGGCTAAAGCCCGCGCCGGGTTTCTTAGGGGGACATGATCGACGTTGACGCTGTCCTGATTTCGCCTATTAGTTCGGCGCAGCCCACAATTCGTTGGACGGGAGCGGAGGGAGCGTGTTTCGAAACATAATTCCTCCGGCCTCCAGATTTCCGGATTGTCACACGTGATTTCGGAGTGTTTCACCTCATGCAACCTACGGGAAGAGCAATCCGTAATAGCTCGCATTCGCGACCAAGTCCCAAGGTAACGCCAACTGCAAACCCGGACGGAGTGAGACGATGAAGATTAACCGCCGATCCTTTCTCAAAACCGCAGCAGCCTTCGGTGCTTCGCTCGCGTGGGTCGGTCCGGCGCGCGGCTCGCGTATCAACTGGCATGAGCGGCGTGACCTCTATCCGCAAGGAGTCGCCTCGGGCGATCCCGATGCGCTCAGCGTCATCCTCTGGACAAGGCGTCCGTTCGGCGACGGTACAAACGCCACACGCCACCTCCTCACTGTTGAGGTAGCCGAGGATGAGGCATTCCGCCGAGTCATCGCGCACGCGCAGACACCGGTCTCAAGCGCTGCGGATTGGACCGCGCGCGTTCTGATTGGCGGACTTAAGCCCGCGCGCACTTACTGGTATCGATTCACCGACGCCGACGGAACTGGCAGCCGCATCGGCCGTACGATTACAGCGCCATTGCCAAACGATCCGCGCACAGTGAATTTTGCATTCGTGAGTTGTCAGGATGTCAACGAGGGCAAGCTCAACGCCTATCGCCGGATGGTTTATGAAGATGAACGCGCTCCCGCCGCCGAGCAGCTCGGTTTCGTTCTGCACCTCGGCGATTTCATCTACGAAGTGGTCGAGTATCCCGAAGAGGTGAAGACACGCTACGATCGCACGATCTATGAGGTTGCGCGCATCCCAGACGGCCTCAAGGCCGGCAACTTCCACGTACCGCTGACCGTCGATGGCTACCGGGCCATCTACAAAGGCTATCTCGCCGATCCCGACCTCCAGGACGCGCGTGCGCGCTGGCCGTTCGTCGCAATGTGGGACAACCACGAATTCTCTTGGCAAGGCTGGCAGAGCATTCAGAAGGCAGCCGGCAAGGCGCGGCCCGGCCAGAGCATCAAGGTCGCCGCCAACCAGGCATGGTGGGAATATCTGCCATCGCGTTGCAAGAAGGTCAGCGGACCCTCGCTCGAAAGCTTCGATCCGCCCGCAGTGACGAATGTCGCAATCGAAAAGTGGGACCAGAACGGCCTCGGCGACGAGCCAAACAACCTGACCGCGATCAACAGCCTGATCGGCTACCGCTCTTATCGCTACGGCAAGCACCTCGACCTCATCATCACCGATCAGCACAGCTATCGGAGCGCGGATCCCTTCACCGATCCGTCGCTCGACAAGCTCGGCAACGACGAATTCCAGGGGATGTTCCCCGAGGCGGAGTTTCGGGCTCTCGACGGCGGGCGCGATTTCAACGGCGGCAATCCTCCGGCGGAAATCTGCTACGGCGAGACGCGTGTGCCCAACCCGCAACGCAACGCACCGCCGCAAACGCTCATAGGGGCGGAGCAGAAAGCCTGGTTCAAGGAAACGCTGAAGCGCTCGACGGCCACGTGGAAAATCTGGGGAAACTCGCTGGGCGCTCTGGACCGGCGCGCTGACCCGCAGAACCTGCCCCCGGGGCTCACCAAGGAGCCCTGGCCGAAAGACAGTGGCTACGCGTCCATCTATGGAGGTGACTACGGCACCGCCTACGCCGAGCGCGCGGAAATCTACAATCTCGTTCGCGACGCGAAGATCACCGGCTTCGCCATCGTCTCGGGAGACCGCCATGCCTTCTGGGCCGGATATGCAACTGCGGAACTTCCGCCCGGCAAGTTCGATCCCGTAGACTTGAGCTTCGTCGGCGCCTCGCTATCAAGCGCAGGCCCCATGGAGGCCTTAGAGCACAATCTCAAAAAGGACGCTCCGCTACGAGCGCTGTTTCTGGCTGACAAGGCAGGGGCGAAGCCGGAATGGACTTACAACATGCTGCTCAAGCACGGCGTCCGTTCGTGCCTCGAGTATGCAAAGAGCTTCGATCTCAAGCGCGCCCGATCGCTATCCAATCCGGATCTGGCTCCGCACCTCGAGTTCGTCGATCTCGGAGGACACGGCTATGCCAAGGTCCGTTTGTCGGCCCGCGAGATGCGCACAGAGTTTGTTTGCATCCCACGGCCCATTGTTAGTAGCGGAAGACCGGACGGCGGACCAATCAGGTATCGCGTCGTACACACTGCGGCACTGTGGAAGAGCGGAGAGCGCCCGCAACTGAGGACATCAGTGCTCGAAGGCGATGTGGAACTGGCGATGTGACGGACTCGCGGTCTCTCGTTTCCATTGCAGCCATGCCACAGCAATAGACCCTGACGGTGATATCTCAGTCCATAAGCCGGCCCTCTGAAGTGCAACTCCGTATCGAACAAATTGAGAGCTCGCTTCGTAGTTTCTCTGACGTTCGGGGTAAGATGATGAAAGCTGCCTTGATAGGGGCACTGTTCTGCGTCTTTGTCAGCGGTAGTCCAAGTAACCAAGGACCAACCGCCGAAAAGAAATATCGAAATATTCAAGTATTGAAGGGAGTTCCCGCCAGGAATGTCCCGTCAATTATGCGCGCACTCAATCGGGCCCTGGGCGTGGAGTGTGTTGCCTGCCACGTGCAGGATAAATGGGATGACGAAAGCAAACCCCAGTTCGTCACGGCGCGCAAGATGTTTCAGATGGTAAAGATTTTGAGTGAAAACCAGCTTGCCGGTACGAGTGGAATTAGCTGCTGGACTTGCCATGCGGGCCAAACAAAACCGTCGCGACTGCCGCGCCCCTTGCTGGATCAGGAACTGGCGCGATGGCCTGCTGAACTTGCCAAGGTGAGCGAAGGTCTCAAAACGACGATGAGTGTTTATGATGTGACGCTACACGTCGATTGCGATTACTGTCATGTCGCAACGAATTGGAAATCAGATGAAAAGCCCACTTACAAGATGGTGGCCCGAATGAATTCGATGTTTAAGGTGTTTCCCCAATTCATGCCGCCAACAGCGCGGACTCAGTGCTGGATGTGCCACAAGGGATCGACTGAACCGAAGCGCCGAAAACCTTTCTAAGCCGTCGCATCCAGCTCGCGCATGGTTACTAGAACAGTAACCGGGACTGCGCTAATAATGCGTGGCAAAAAACTATTGGTGATCATCATCACGCTGGCGTTGCTGCTTGCCTGTATCGTCGCGCTGAGACTGCGAAGGGACAAGCCGGTTGGCCCGAGCGTGTCGGAAACTTCGCGATTAATCGGAGGCCCCGCCTTCGAGGTTCAGGTCGAGATGCCAGCCTTCAATTCCGGGCGCGCCCCTTGGGAGATTCCTGGCGTCCTCCTGGGTTACGATCATGGACCTCGGTTCGATCAGGCGAGTCCTGGCGCTCAGGTCGGCAAGATATCACCGAATCATATCGAGCTTAGCGCCGACGGCGGCTGGGTAATTTTGATCGAGACCGACAGTGAAGGACGGCTCGCTCAAGGAACACACGTAGCGTTCCCGGTAAAGCTCGGTGGCAGACCGTTGAAGTTCGACTGTCGGCCGGCCGATCCGACCGCTGGCTATCTTGACATCACGAACTCTGGCTCGGATCAACTCCAAGGGAGCTTCCAACTGGAAGTCGCCACCTGCAAGAACGCTGTCTCAGGAAAAACCGCAGCGTGGCCCTACAAGCCGCTCAGGGTTCGTGGGAACTTTGCAGGATTGAAAAAAGGGATGAAGGCGGAAGGATAAATTATGAAACGCCTAATCGCACTGACCCTCTTGATACTACTCGTCGTTGGGTCATTCCCGGCGGGTAGGACAAATGCTAACAGCGCGCCACACAAAGTTCGCCGCGCGATTTCTGGCCGAATTACTGATCCGAACGGGGCTCTGGTCGTCGGCGCTACAATCACGATTGTTGGACGCGACTGTGGTTAAGAAGTCTGACGTCAAAGGACGGTATTTTGCTGATCTCGATCCTGACACTTACGACGTTACTGCTGCGGCCCCTGGGTTCAAAATCGTTACCCGGTCAACAGGCGTGTTGCGCGGGTCGCGCAGCTACATGGATTTCGTTCTTTACCCCGGGGATGTTGGATCGCCGATAGTTCAGCCGAAGCCCTGATGCAGCAAACAACTCGTGGGGACCGCAACGTCAGTGATGAGCTATAAGCTTTGAGTGGTGAGTTCAATCAAGTTCGCCGACCTTCATCCTTTGGGAGCCTTATAACCCTTGCGACTTCGCACAGTCACATCTGATCGCGAAACCTTGACTTCGATCGCGTGCCATTTCCCGTCGCGGGCACGGTTCGTCGGGCGAAAGGCAATGGTGTATTGGCGGCCAAGTTCCTGCGCGATCTCCGCAAACGAATCGCGAAGCTGCTGACCGCCGGGCGTATCGACGTAGCGCCCACCGCTCTTTTCAGCGAATTGTCTGAGAACTCCGGTGGCGGCAATATCACGCGCCGGCCCTTGTTCTCCCATGTTCACCGCGTAGATCGTCGCGTTGGCTTGCATGGCATGGTCGAGCGCTTTGTCGGCGCTGGCCCGGCTGTAGTTCTCGCCGCCGTCAGACAGGATCACGATCGCGCGACGTTTCTCTTCGCGCTTTGCAAGATCGTCCGCAGCTCGCAACACAGCATCGTTAAGCGCAGTCATCGTTCTGCTTTTCAAGCTGTAAGCTTTCGCAGGCAAGTCGCGTCCGGGCGAAAAATCCTGAAGCTGTTCGACCTTCGTGTCGAAGTTGTAGAACGCCGCCACATCTTGCTCGCGCAATCCGTCCAAAAAATGAATCGCCGCGCCGCGGCCCAGTGTCAGTCGCGACTCCATGCTGCCTGACGTGTCGAGCAGAAGCGCGGCCGCGAAGGGAGTCTCTTCCGCGCTGAACGTGGAAGTCTTTTGCGCGACGCCGTCTTCGAAGATCTGAAAGTCGCCGCGTTTGAGACCAGTGACGAACTTGCCCTCTTTGTCGAGGACGGTCACATTGACGACCACGAGAGCGGTGCTGACGCGGATCACATCGTCGTCCTGATCCTGGTGCTCTGCGGCCTCTAAACGAATTGGGCGGGGAGAGATGAGCAGCGCGGAAGCTGCCAGCAGAATCAGGACTGGTCGTAAGAGTTTCACGTTTAGCGGCTCACCCCACGAAGATGTTGGACCAGGCTGAGCAGGCGATTGGCCTGATCGATTGCGGCGGCAGAGACAACGTTGCGCGGAGTCTTCTCGACCATCTTCTGCAATTCGTCAGCAACTTCGGCGACACGTTTGATGAGCGATTGCAGATCAGGTGGGATGTCCTTGACGTCGGCGTCAGCATCGTTTTCAGAACCGCCGGCGTCGTTGCGAATCCTCTTGGTCAACTTTTCGAGGCGCTCGAGACGCTTACCGTCATCGCTGCCGAACGATCGGTGCTTCTCGTAACCCTCGGAAAGTTGCGTCGCGATCTGGGAAACTTCGCGCGCGCGGGCGAGGTGCTCGTCGTACTTTTTCTTTTCCTCTTTGATTTCGTACTTCGCCCGCATCTCGTTTTCGGGCGATCCAAAGTTCACGTCCTTCTCATCCTTGTTAGAGCCGTTCTGATTTGGATCGGGAAGCGGAGTGCCACTTGGTCGCGGCAACGTTTGAGCTGATGCGCACACGCAAAAGATGGCCGCGGCGCTAAGCAACAGCGCGCGAAAAATGTTTCGTTGGAGCGACCGTGACGGCATCGTTTCAATCGCCGCAATCGTAGCTGAACGCTTGTTTGGGCTCAAGCACGAGATACTTTGCTGGGACGATGAAACGTCGGGAGACGTTGGCCGCGATTCGAAAGAAAAGTGATTGCGTGAATGAGTAACGCGAGCCACCTATCACTAACCGCGTTAGGGAACCTTTTGAGGATTCTTCTCAGTGTTCAGAAACTCGTCACCTTTAGGCGCCGGCCGGCTGACTACGATTGTTTTGGGCGCCGGTGCTTCCAACGCAGGACGCGGAGCGCCGGGCATGGCCTTCGAAGGAATCGCCGCGCGATCGCCGCCGCCGACTACGCGGAGGAACGTGGCGGAAAGGTAATCCTGGACTGCGACTTCCAATTGATAACGCGCGCGTCCGTCAGGCGCCAGGTCGGTTGAGTCGGGCGTCACCACTCGAGTTTCGATCGCGCCGCCGGTTCGTTTCCGCAACTGCAACTCGATTGCGATGTTGTGCAGCGATTCGTTCGAGATGTTGTGAATCGTGCCGGACAAAACGCTTTTCCCGCCGTTGGTCACGGCGTCATCAACGAGGACTTCGACTTTCGGCGGTGCCTTGCGGTTTGCCTGCGCGGCCGCAGCTTCAGCGGCTGCAACTTGTCGTTCGTGCCGCTTTCGCAGGTAGATGTAACCCCCGAAAACGCTGCCGGTGAGAATCAGCGCGCACAAGATCCCGACGAGCAAGCGGCGCGTGTGGCGCCGCTCTTCTTCTTCGAGAGGAATTGGTTCAGTTTCGAGTTGATTTAGGATTTGCATTGATTACTACTGAGTTAGGAGTGCCGTTGACGCTGACGACTTTGGTCGCCGTGTCGGCAACGACAACAGAGAACTTGAGGTTGAGATCAGAGTGATTCCGCGAGGTGGATGGCGCCGCGCCAGTAATATTTTCGATTAGCGCGCTGAGGAATTCCTGTTCGGCGATGCCGGTGCTCGGCAAAGTGATCCACTCTGCGCCCGTTGATCCGTCGGTTCGGCCTTCCACCTTCGCGTTGACTGAAACGTTTGCGCTGGTCCCATCGATCGGCTGAACTTCGACGGTGATCGTGTAGCGGCCGCGCGTCCAACTGCGGCTGTCGGAGGTCACGATGCTGGCATAACGATTGAGTTCGGATTGCGTGACTACCGCGCCCTTGATGAAGGTATAAGGCTGGCTCACCAGAATTCCTTCATTAGGTTTGGACGAGGCATCGTCCAGGATCAGCTTGCGATCCCGCATCACATCAGCGACAGCTTTGATCAGGGCATCGCGGCGCGCCGTGATGCGGTAGGGATTCGGCAGCATCGGAACGATCCGCGTTTTGTCCTTGCCGAAATTTATTCCCGAGCCGGAGGTGCCCGTGTCCTGCTTGGTGCCGTTGTTCGCGGGCGCTTTGTTGGCGCTGTTGTCGCTGATGCGCTGATTCTGCGTGTCAACGCCTTTGCCCTGTCCTAAGGCATACGTTGCCGACGCCAGCACAAGAACGATAATAAAAAAGTGCCGTGAACCTCTCATAATTTTGTCCTCGACGTTTTGAGAAGAGAAACACTGGGAACGCTTCCGAGAATAGTCCGATTGATCGCGAAAGACAAGCAGGTCACGTGGTCCTAAATTTAGCCTCTCGCGCGCCTCAGCGTGGAACTCGGTTCTGCCTCTGCGGTTTGATTCGCAACGCCGAGGATTAACCGCAGAGGGAACTCAGACGATTTCGCAGAGCGCGCCGAGAATTTCAAAAAGAAGCGCTACGGCACGTTCTCAGGCCGCAGAGAACGTGACTTGACGTGTAGCAGCATTCGCCGACAATCACGTAGAATCTGGCGAGGAGATTTGATCGTGCATCTCGTGCATCGCGCAATCTGCGGATTCGTTTTGTCTATCGCGGCTGTGGCGGCGGCGGCGCAAAATCCAGCGCCGAGCGCCGAGACAATGAAGAAGGCCAACGCGCGACCCACGGAAACGGCGCAAACCAAATCTGATCCGTTCGATGGCGCTTCGATCGAGAAGATGTCCGGCCAGTGCGTGTCGCTCCAGACAGAGCAGGGAGCGATCGTGATCGAGATGTTTCCGGGGAAGGCGCCTGAAACTGTACGAAGCTTTTTGAACCTTGCTGCCGCGGGCGCGCTCGATTCAACTACGTTCAGCCGGACGGTGCCCGGATTTGTAATTCAAGGTGGCAATCTTTCAACCAGCGAGAAATGGAGCGCGGAATTAGCTGAGCGCACGAAGAAGCATTTACCTGACGAGCCGAGCGACTTGAAGCACGTGCGCGGAATCGTTTCGATGGCGCGCTCGGATGAGCCGAATAGCGCGACGACACATTTCTTCATTCTCGTCGGCGACGGCCCGCACCTCGACGGCAAGTTTGCAGCCTTCGGACGTGTCATTCGCGCGATTGAAGTCGCAGATGCAATCAATCGCGCGCCCTCCGAAAATGAGAAACCAAACGTGCCGGTCCGCATCACGCGCGCAGAAGTGGCTGCGTGTCCAAAGTAATAATCAATGATTCGCGTCTCATCGAAACAGAAATTGCTCCTCGCCCTGGCGCTGCTGTGCTTCTCAGCCTGCGCGGATGAGGCCGAGAGTCCGCCAACGCCTGAAGCCGCGCAGCGCTTTCTAAAATTGCGTGGTTATGAGTTCGACGAGGCGTCGTTTTTCAAGGCCGCCGCGTCTGGCGATGCGCTCGCGGTCAACGGCTTCATCGCCGGCGGCATTAACGTCAACGTGAAAGATGCAAACGACGATACGGCCTTGACCGCGGCAGCAGCGCGCGGCGATCTGCAAGTCGTCAACGCGCTGTTGAAGGGTGGCGCCGATGTTAACGCAAAAGGGCGCAACGGATGGACGGCGGCGTTGCTCGCGTTGCAGGGCGATCATGCCGAGGCTGCGGATGTCCTGATCACGCAACCGAAACTTGACGTGAAAGCCGAAACGCCCGAAGGCATGACCGCGTTGATGCTCGCTGTTTGGCACAAGAACCCTGACGCGGTGAAGAAATTGATTCAGCGCGGATCGGATGTGAATCATCATGATAAGGATGGCGATGCGCCGGTCCACGGCGCGGCATGGTTTGGGAATCTGTCGATTCTCGGAATGGTGCTCGATGCTGGTGCGAATCCCAACGTGAAGAACAAGCTCGGAGGCACGGCGCTGATGTGGGCGGCATCGTACGGCGAAACCGAAGCGGTGCGGATGCTCCTCGACAAAGGCGCAGACCCGCGCATCAAAGACATCGATGGAGTGACGGCTGCCGGCTGGGCCGCGAAGAATGGCCGCGGAAATTTGGTTATGATTTTGCGGAATGCGGAGGCGGCAAAGCGATAAGAGCAAAGAGCAAAGAGCGAAGTGCGCGGCCCGCACTTGGTTTTTCAGAAAGGGAATTTATCGATGCTCCTCTTATCGCTTTGCACTTATCCTTTTGCTCTTCGCGCTTAAACCTTTGCTCTTAGCCCTATGCTTCTCGTCATCGACAACTACGATTCGTTTACCTATAACCTGGTTCAGTATCTCGGCGAACTGGGCGAAGAGATCGTCGTGCGTCGAAATAACGAGACGACAGTCGCTGAGATTGAATCAGAGTTGCGACCGGAGCGAATTGTTATCTCGCCTGGACCGGGCACGCCGGACCAAGCCGGAGTGTCGCTCAATGTCATTCGAAATTTGGGCGGCAAAGTTCCTTTGTTGGGCGTTTGCCTCGGGCATCAATCGATTGGGCAAGCCTTCGGAGGCCGCGTGGTGCGCGCGCCGCAGCTCTTTCACGGAAAATCATCGCGAGTGCGGCACGACAGCAAGACGATCTTCGCAGGGGTTGAGCAGGACTTTTCCGCCGGACGTTATCATTCGCTGATCGTCGAACGAGAGGCGTTGCCTGATTGTCTCGAAGTTTCAGCGACAACTGCCGACGGTACAATCATGGGATTGCGTCATCGCGAACTGAAAATCGAAGGCGTGCAATTTCATCCTGAATCAATTCTAACTATCGCGGGGAAGAAGATCCTCGAAAATTTTCTGAAGCTCTGATGGCCACGCCAGCAACATTACAGGATTTCCTGCCGCGATTGATGCGCGCTGAACATCTGTCGCGGACGGAAGCGTCGCGGCTGCTTAAATGCCTGCTCAACGGAGAGGCCACTGACGCGCAAATCGCGGCGACACTCATCGCGCTCAAGGCGAAAGGCGAAACCGTCGAAGAGTTGGCCGGGTTAGCGGAAGCCATGCGCGCGCGCGCCACGCCAATCAACTGCAAGCACAAGTGCTTCATCGACACGGCCGGAACCGGATCGAGTTCCGCCAAGACTTTCAACGTCTCGACGGCCGCAGCCTTTGTTATCGCGGGCGCCGGCCTCCCGGTCGCAAAACACGGAAATCGCGCGGCCAGCAGTCGATGCGGCAGCGCCGATGTGTTGGCGGCGCTCGGCGTGAATGTCCAGGCTGAACCGGCAGTCTCAGAAAAGTCTCTCAACGAGATCGGAATCTGTTTCATGTTCGCGCCGCTCTATCACGGCGCGACGGCGCGCGTGGCGGGCGTGCGACGCGAGCTGGGCGTGCACACCACGTTCAATTTGCTTGGGCCGTTGACGAATCCGGCAGGCGCTCCGCGACAAGTCATCGGCGTTTGGGATCGTGCCCTCGCCGAGCCTCTGGCCCATACGCTCGCATTGCTCGGAACTGAGCATGCGTGGGTCGTGCATGGCGCCGATGGCCTGGATGAACTGACCGTCGCTGAATCAACATTCGTAGCCGAAGCCCGACACGGGCGGATTCAAACGTTCGAGGTCAAACCCGAAGACTTTAGCCTGGAGCCAGAACCGCTCGATGGGTTGAGCGGCGGCGATGCTAACGAAAACGCTGCGATCATTCGTTCTGTTCTTTCAGGCGAGCGAACGGATGCAGCCCGTTCGTTGGTTCTGATCAATGCTGCGGCCGCGCTCTTTGTAGGCGCGGCGGCGGAGGATGTTCGCCACGCGCTTTGGATGGCCGAGCAAAGTATCGATAAGGGCCGGGCGGCGGAGAAACTGAACGAACTGATCCGAATCACCAACGCAGAAGCTTGATGAACTTTCTCTCCGAAATCATTGCGGCTAAGCAGCGGCGAGTCGCTGCTGCGAAGCTGCATGTTCCGTTGTTTGCACTTAAGGTCGCGGCTCGCAAGCGTCGCGACGGTGCCATCGCGCACTCACTTCGCGCCGCGCTTTCCCGCGGACAGCGCGCGAAGCTCATCGCGGAATTCAAACGGCGCTCGCCGTCTAAAGGACCTATTCGCGCCGACGCCGACCCTGCTTCGTTGGCCATGCATTATGAATCCGGGGGTGCGGCGGCTATCTCTGTACTTACCGAAGAGGATTACTTCGGCGGCTCGCTCGACGATTTACGCATTGTGCGCGAGACGGCAAGCTGCCCGATTCTCCGCAAGGATTTCATTTTCGATGAATTTCAAGTTTACGAATCGGCAAATGCCGGCGCAGATGCGCTGCTTCTGATCGTCGCCGCACTCGATGATAAGACCTTAACCAGGCTAAGAACGCTCGCAGAAGATGAGCTGGGAATGGATGCATTGATCGAAGTGCACACCCCAGACGAGATGCGGCGCGCGATTGACTGTGGCGCAGACATCATCGGCGTCAACAATCGCGACCTAACTACGTTTGGGCTATCGCTGGAAACTTCTATCGAGTTGGCTTCAATGGCCCCGGCTAACGCGGTTCTGCTTAGCGAGAGCGGAATTGGAACGCGTGAGGATATCGAGCGATTGCGCGCAGCGGGCTACCAGGGATTTCTCATCGGCGAGACTTTGATGCGATCGTACGATCCGGCACAACTGCTGCGCGATTTAGTTGGTAGCCCCCCATACGAACTCCCGACAGTTTCGGTGAAAATCTGCGGCATCACCAACCTCGACTATGCGCGCGCCGCCATTAGCGCCGGTGCTGACATGCTTGGTTTCAATTTCTATGAGCAGAGCCCGCGCTTCGTCACTCCTGAAACCGCGGGCGCAATAATTGAAGATATTCGCGCAAATACCTCGAGTGGGCAGCGGCCTCTAATGATTGGAGTTTTCGTGAATGCGGCGATGGAGCACATTTTCAATATAGCTGCCGCGGTGAAACTCGACGGAGTTCAGCTCCATGGAGATGAAACGACTGAGTTTTGCGAACAACTAAAGAATCATTACGGCCAGGGGCTAGTCTATAAGGCAATCAATGGAAGCGAGGAACTTGATCTGAAAACTTTGGTTGAGCATCCCGCTGACGCGATTCTGATTGATGCATTCGATCCGCAGCTCCGCGGCGGAACTGGTCATCTTGCGAATTGGACGATGGCTGGAAAAGCGTCTCAACTGCTGCCACGGATCATTTTAGCGGGCGGACTATCGCCGGAGAACGTGCGTGACGCGATTAAGTCCGTTCGTCCGTTTGCGGTGGACGCCTGCAGTTCGCTGGAAGTCTCACCTGGTAAGAAAAGCGCGAAGCGAATCCGTGAGTTTGTCGATGCGGTACGAATGAGTACACTGCAACCAGCCACCGGAGCAGAAGAGAACTAGGTCGTGCAAACCATCGATACAACTCAGAACGCTGGAACGACGGACTCTCGGCCCGAGGCGCGTGTGCGCGAGATTCAAAGGCCTTCGACGCAGGCGCTCGCGGCATTCAACCTGCGCAAGTCTTATGGCCGTCGTACCGTTGTCGATAACGTGACGATTTATGTCGAACCAGGCGAAGTCGTCGGGTTGTTGGGCGCGAATGGCGCTGGCAAGACGACGACGTTCTATATGGTTATCGGATTGGAAACGCCCGAAGCCGGCCGCGTCGTGCTGGCTGGACAGGACGTGACTAGGCTGCCGATGTACCTGCGCGCGCGACTGGGCTTGGGCTATCTGCCGCAGGAACCGTCGGTCTTTCGGAAAATGACAGCGGCGGAAAACATTCTCGCAGTGCTGGAGACGATGGGCTTGCGCCGCCGCGAGCAACTAAAGCGCGTCGAAGAACTGCTTCAGGAATTCGGCATTGAACACGTGCGCAACACGCGGGGCGATTCATTGTCAGGTGGCGAGCGACGTCGAACCGAAATTGCCCGCGCCTTAGCCACAGAACCTCAATTTATTTTGCTCGATGAACCTTTCGCCGGAATCGATCCGAAAGCAGTGGATGATATCCAAAGCGTAATCCTCTATCTGCGCGGCCGCGGCATCGGCATCCTCATTACCGATCACAACGTGCGAGAAACGCTGGGTGTTACCGATCGCGCCTACATCATGGCAGAGGGGAAGATATTTCGATCGGGTGCGCCTCGCGATTTAACTGAAGATGCTGAAGTGCGCAAGCTTTATCTCGGAGAAAAGTTCCGGATGTAAGGCAATGCACGATCACGTCGCGATGGGTTATAATCACTCCGCGCGTAAAGGCGCAGAAAATTTCCCGACACTTTAGAAACATATTCATTTATGTCGGTCAGGCTTACTACCAGTCTTTCACAACGTCTCGTACTCACGCCGCAACTGCGCCAGCGGATCGAGATGTTGCAGATGACTTCGCTTGAATTGACTGATCTAATTCAGCAGCAACTCACTGAAAATCCGGTACTTGAAGAAGTCGCGACGCAGGAAGAAGCGCGCGAGCTGGCCGAGAAGATTCTCGATCACATGGCCAGCGGGGGCGAGCTGGAGAATTTCGAGGCGCCGCGCGTCGAACCGACGGCGCCGGAAATTGGTGAGCCGTCATCGAACGGCGGGGGCGAAGTTGAAACCGAAGTTGCGATGGCCTCTGAATTCGCCGAAGTCCAAGCCGAGTCCGGCGACGTTGAAGCCGGCGGACAGGAAACTGGTGACGATGGCACGGTCGAAGCTGCGCGCGACCCATTTGAAGAGGTCGATTTCGGCCGCGAGTTTCAGGACTACCTCGACCCGGGATACAAGACGCAGGAATTCGAATACAAAGAGGACGCACCTACATTCGAGCAGTTTCTGACCAGACCACCGTCACTCGCCGAGCATCTTCAGTGGCAGCTCCACATGGATATTGCTGAAGGGGAAGTTTGTGAAGCAGCCGAATGTGTCATCGGAAATTTGGATGAAGAAGGCCGCTTAACGGCGAGCGATGAAGAGATTGGGGGGCTTGGCGGATGGTCGAATGAAACCGTCGAGAAGGCGCGGCAAATCGTGATGCGACTCGATCCGATTGGTTGCGGCGCGCGTGACGTGCGCGAATGTTTGCTGGTGCAGTTGGATGTACGTGGTGAGACGGAACGTCTGGCAGCGCCACTGATTCGCGATCATCTGCCCGAATTGCAGCAGCACAAGCTGCCGCATCTGGCGAAGCAACTGAACCTCGACATCGAAACCCTGGCGGCTGAGTTGCAGTTCATTCGGACGCTCGATCCATACCCCGGGCGGCGCTACACTTCGGAAGAACCGATTCTTATATCGCCGGAGATTTACATCGAGAAGCTCGAGGAGAACGGCGAATACATAATCTACTTTGCCGATGACGGCAGCCCCCGGTTGCGCATCAATCCGACTTACCAGCAGATGCTGTCGCAGGGCACGACCACGAAAGAGACGCGCAATTTCATTAAAGAAAAGATGCGCTCGGCGGTCGATCTGCTGCGCAACATCGAGCACCGACGGCAGACAATTTATCGCGTGGTTGAATCGATCGTGAACCGGCAAAAGGAATTTCTGGATAAAGGCGTCGAGTACATCAAGCCGATGATGTTGAAGGACATCGCGGAGGACATCGGGATGCACCTATCGACGGTCTCGCGCGTTGTGAACCGCAAGTATGC
>JAJPKD010000004.1 GCA_021323895.1 Acidobacteriota bacterium
CCCGCCATATTTTCCATGCCAGCCATCTTCCCCGGCATGGTTTCCATGTTCGGCATCATCTCCATGCCCGACATCGTGCAGACATGTTCAGCACTGAGCCGCGCCGTGCCGGCAAATACGCTGCCACCAACCGCGAGCACCAGAACCAGAGATGAAAACCGCTTCAGCATCGCTAAGTAAACTTAATCCGTTTCACTCGAACTCCAGTCCGCCAAGATCGACGTGACCGTGTTCTTCGTTGAGCCTTCAGCAACCGTTATGCCGAATTGGATTTTCTGGGTTTTCTTATCTAGCGCCATGAATTGGCGGGGAAAAGTTCGCAAAATCTCTCCGCTGCCTGCGAATAATTGCCCAAAGATGCTCGGCACCAACTAACTTTCCGCTACCAAGAGTCGGGTGCGCCAAAGGAAAGGCGGCCGGTACTGCCTCTTGGACAAGCCCCGCGCCGCCGATCGGTTATCCTTTTCTTCCAGAGAGACTAACGCGAAGTTCTCCTGGCTTCTTTTATTTCGCGCTCGGCTCGCTTCTTTGCATCCTGAGCATCGTGTTTGGTAAAGCCCAGGCTCTGAAGCGTCTGCCCAATGCTCTTGCCGTCTGCGAGACCAGCAAGAATCGCGTTTCGCGTAATGTTCGGGTTTGTGGCACCGAGATGCGTTGCGAGCCGCGTCGCTGCTACATACTGCCCGAACTTCAAGGATGGGTTGCCTGCGAGCGCCGCTTGATATCCTGCTCGCAACTCGTCGGCACTTGTGTTCAGCCGCGTCGCCATCTGCGGATGGTCGTTGAGTTCCCGGTTGGCACATTCTGCGTTCTCAGAGCGCATCCTGTTAGCACGGTCCATAGGCGTTTCCATCGAGCCCATTCCGTCACCCATCTGACCTCGACTACCCATTCCACCTTGTTGACCACCCATTCCGCCTTGCTGACCGCCCATCTGTCCTTGCTGGCCGCCCATCCCACCTTGTTGTCCGCCCATTTGTCCTTGTTGGCCATTGCCTTGTCCCGTGCCCTGCGAGCCACGCTGTCCACCGCTACCGCTGCGCATCTGCGCGTACAGATTTGGCGCCGCGACCAGCAACAGAGTTACAGTCGCCATAAGTGCTAACGTTCGTGTGATTCCTTTCATTTCCCGCCTCCTCTTTTCTATGAATTGTTATTTCTCGCTCCGTCGCTGGAGCTTTGACAGTCATGGTCTTTTCAATCGATGTGCCAGGCCCCCGGACGCAGAGAATCCGCCTCAAAGGCCCGAATTTGTTTGGTTATCAGCGAGGCGCACCTTCAGGCCGTCTATTCGGTTAACTGTTGTGTGACGAAACTAATCAGCAGGAGACGGAGAGAATTCAATCGAGTGTGACATCTGCAACCAACGACTATGAGATGGGAAGATCGATGGTAAACATCGAACCTGCGCCTAACTCGCTCTCGAACGAGATATGTCCACCATGTTTTTCGACGATCTCCTTGACGAGCGGCAGACCCAGCCCCGTGCGGACGATTCCGGCGTTGGTGTCCCGCTCAAGCCGGTAGAACTTTTCGAAGATTCGCTCACGAGCATCCGCAGGAATTCCCAAGCCATGATCGCGTACCGTGATCCGCAGGCTGGAGTCAACGCGCTCTGCCGCAATGGCCACTTCAGATCTGGCGGGACTGTATTTGATCGCGTTGCTAAGGAGATTGGTGATCGCCTCTGCAAGCAGCGGCTCATCCGCCTGAACAACGGGCAATCCAGGATGGGCGTTCTGACTGATGCGGATCTCTTTCACAGCGGCGATTGGATTTAGCGCTCGCACACAATCGGCGATCAGCGGCGCGATCACTACCGGCTTCGTCTTTAGAGGCTGCCGGCCGGATTCAAGGCGGGTGACATCAAGATAGCGATTGATCGTTTCACTTAAACGCCGACTTTCCGTATGGATTGTCTCCAGCATCTCGTGCGTCTCGTCGGCGGAGACCGGGAACTTAAGCAAGACGTCGCTCAACCCTTGAATCGAGGTCAGCGGCGCTCGCAGCTCGTGCGAGACCAACTGCAAGGTTTCGGCTTTCATCTGTTCAAGCTCTTTGCGTTTGGTGATGTCTGAGATGATGGCCACCAGGCCAATCTTTCTCTCTGCCGGCGATGAATCGCGCGCCACAACGGCCGAAAGATGAAGCAAGTAATGACGAGGCGCATCGTCCGAGAGCTTAAATTCCATCTGGAAAAGCTCTCCGTCAATTACTCCGGCTATCGCTTGGCGAAGCTCTGTGGGGGCGAAGATTCCGCGCGTGACCATCACGTCCGCCAAATTTGCCCCGATCAGATTTTGCGCCTCGCTCCCGCAGACTTCGGCAGCTTCCAGATTCGCGAAAATAATCCGGCCGCCAATTGAAGCGACTAATACTCCTTCCGACATGCTGGAGAAGACGCGATCCATAAAGCTCATCCGCGCCAACAATCGAGCGGTGATGTCGTCCACGGCGCGCAGCTTCCATGCGAGCGTGGGCCACCATCGCTTCTTTTCCAATTGCGCCCGCTGTCGAGCGAGCAGCAACATTGTGACTATCCCGTCGCCCACAGCGCGAACTAACTGTTGTTCTCCTTCCGTGATTGGATCGTCTGCCCGGCGCTCGATTAGCAACGCTCCAAGAAGTTTTGTCTCGCTTACCAGCGGGAGCACGAATCGCTGGTCGAGAACATCGAAATCAGGAGTTGTCGATTTGAGATCGCTTGCCAGTCGATCCTCCGTCGGCTTCGCTCCATCATGAGCATGGTATTTGAGCGGCTTGCCATCTTTCTCATTCAAGAACAGGGCAGCAGTCCCTGCCTTGAGCATCGCGCCGAGAAAAGCCAGCGCCGTAGCCAATGACGTGTCGAGTTTTTCATCAAGCAGGAAACCTTTCTGAGTTTCTGCGAGCGTCGCGAGCTTGAGATCCAGATCACGATTGGCCGTCAGCGCCGCATTGAGCAACAGCAACGGCACAATCGTCACAAATCCAGCCAACATCGGCACGAGCGGCGGAACGATGTAAAAGTACTTGAACGCGAGAAGGCTGCCGAAGACGATTAGAAAAAGGAGCGCCGATAGACCAGCGATTTGGCGCCAACCCTCAAATCGACTGAGCAGCAATGCCGCGGCCAGGATTACCGCCAGCGCCGCAAACAGCTCGAGATAATTCGGCAAGGGCTTGAGCCAAAGGCGACGTCTGATCGTGTTAATGATATTTGCGTGGATCTCAACGCCCGGCATCCGGCGCCCGCCTTGAGATGCTGCCGTGCCGTAATGCATGAACGGCGAGACCTGCGCATCTCCCATCGATTGGGCCACCGAACCGATGAGCACGATCTTGTTTTCAAACGTGTCGGGTGATACGCGGCCATCGACTACGTCTTGTACGCTGATCTGGCGGAACGATCCCGTTGGCCCCAGATAGTTAATCAGCATCTCGTTCGGCCGAATGATCGTAACTCCGGGAATCGACGCGTCGGGTGGTTCGTCGCTCACATCAATTCGGTACTGGCCCAGGCGCAGGCGGCGCGGACCTTCTTCCATGTCTGCCGCCGGTATCTGCTCGGCCACGCGCAGAACTTCCAAGCCAAACGCCCAGAGACGATCGGCGCGGCTGTCGGCCTTGCTCAGTTGAATGCTGCGCAACACGCCATCTACATCGGGCGCAACGTGCGCGTGGCCAATGGCCGCGGCTCCCTCTGACAGTTCAGGCAAAGGGAGCAGCCAGATCGTCGGAGCATTTTGAGCATTGGGATCCGATTTGTTTTCAATCAATTCCGCCGGCAGGACGGCACGTCCGTTCCGCTTGATCGCTTCCGCGAGTGCGCGATCGTCTGGGGCGACTGACGGTTCAGCATAGATGAAGTCCAGCCCGACTGCTTGAGGATGGCCGCGGGAGATACTGTCCAACACTTCGGCCATCACGTGTCTCGGCCACGGCCACTTCCCGATGCGCTGAAGACTCTGATCGTCAACGGCGACGATGATGATGTCATCTGGGGCCGGCAGCGGGCCGCGCACGCGAAAAAGCAAGTTAGATGAGGTCGCCGAGAGTGATGGAACCAGCCAGGTGACCAGCCACACGACTGCGATGCTGATGAAGACCATCAGCACGCTGCGGTGTTTTTGCTTGAGGCGACTCACGTGGGTTGCGAACCGGAAAGGCTGGCGAGCATTTCGGAGTCATCCGCGTCTGCCGGTTCAGCAGACAGATCCAAATACCGATAAAGCGTCCGCCGATTGATGCCCAGAATCTCCGCAGCGCGCGATTTGTTGCCACCCGTCTCTGAAAGAATCAAAGCGATGTAGCGGCGGCTGAGTTCATCCAGCGTCGGCCGGTCGTCAAGCAGCGAAACCGGAGCAGCAATTTGCTGCGCGGGCTTAATTGAGGAGCGGGCCACGATCGATTCGGGCAGATCATTGATCGTGATGATCCCGCGCGAACAGATAGCGATGGCATGCTCGATGGTGTTCTCCAGTTCGCGCACGTTGCCCGGCCAGTCGTAGCCGCTGACCACGTCAAGCGTCTCGTCCGTGATCTGGATTGGCGTCTGCCCCTCACGCGCGTGCTTCCTCAGGAAGTGGCGCGCCAGCAACTCCAGCTCTTCCCGTCCACGGTCACGGAGCGGCGGCAGCCCAATGGTGAGCACACTTAGCCGGTAGAAAAGATCAGCCCGGAATTGATCGCGACTGACCAACTCTTCCAGGTTGGTGTTGGTCGCGCCAATCACGCGCATATCGACCCGTCGCGATTTGTGATCACCCACTCGCCGCACCTCTTTGTCCTGCAACACGCGCAAGAGGCTGGCCTGGAAGGCCGGCGTCATCGTGCTCAACTCGTCGAGAAAGATCGTGCCGCCATCCGCACTCTCAAACAGACCAGCGCGATCCCCGAGCGCGCCGGTGAAGCTGCCCCTGGTGTAGCCAAACAATTCCGATTCGAGCAGCGCCTCGGTCAACGCGCTGCAATTCACTGCGATGAAGGGCCGCGCCGCCCGCCGGCTGTACTGGTGGATCGCGCGGGCCACTAGCTCCTTGCCCGTGCCCGATGCGCCTTCGATCAAAACCGTCGCCTCGGTTCGCGCGGCGTAGGAGATCAGCTTGTAGGCGCGCACCATCTTGGCGCTGTGGCCGATCAAGCCGGACGCCGAAAAATCCTGTTCGCTCTCGGTGCTAATCGCCTGCGAAGCTTCGTGATGCTCGGTCGCGCGCTTGACCAGCGCCAGCACTTCATCGACCTCGAATGGTTTCGCGATGAAATCAAAGGCGCCCTGTTCGATGGCCTCAAAAGCAATTTCCATCGAGCCTCGCGCCGTCATCGCGATGACCCTGGTCGCCGGGCTCAAGCGCCGCATCTCGCGCACCACCTCGAGTCCACCCACCTGTGGCATGAATATGTCGGTCAGCACCACGTCGAAATTCTTGGCGCGCGCCAACTCGATTGCCTCACGGCCGTCGGAGACTGCGGTCACTTCATAACCGCTCAGACGCAGTGGCACCTCTAGCGCCATCCGCGCTCCGCGTTCATCGTCAACCACTAAAATCCTGACTCTCGAAGGGATCGTTTTCCTCCCGCTTCTTCCAAATTTCCAAAAGACTATGGTCTGCGACCACCGCCGCCTTTTGAGCCTCCCATGCCTCCCATCTGACCGTTGCTACCCTGAGACGTGCCGCCGTTTGAGCCACCCATCATGCCGGGATCGTTCTGGCCGGACGCCATACCGTTCGGGCCGTTCATCGGGCTGGGACGAAACATTCCATCATTCGATCCGTGCTTGAACGGTTGAGGCTGCTCCGGCAGTTCGCCAAGACGAACACGAGTCTTATGTCCGGCGGTTAACAACACCGGCTTGTCGAGCGCGGCCAAACTGATCACTTCGACCTGGCCTTCATGCGTGAAGACTTGAGTTTCATCCGGCTTGACGATCACATCGAAGACTGTTCCTCGCACCGCAATGATCGCGGTAGGTGTATTAACGCGATAAGGGTTGGGTCGGCCGCCGACTTTCTCGATCATCACGCGGGTCTTGCCGCGCAATACATTGAAGATCGTGCGCGGTGAGCCATTGAGATTCTCGATTTCCACCGTGGTCTTCTCGCCGATAATGGCTTGAGAGCCATCGGAAAGACCAAGCACCAATCGTCCGCCGCTGTGAGTGACGATGGTATCGCCGGCGCGCAGCGCATCGTCAACTTTGAAGTCGACGCGCACTATCGGCCCACCGCCGCCTGGCGACGTCCGGCGAATCTCAACCGGCCCTTGGCTGCTTAACACGTTGGCTGATACCAGGCTTTGAGCGGAGGCGCTTCTGAAGGCTAAGAGCAAGACAGTAACCGAGAGAATGCCCAGCAGGGCGAAGGTTTTTGAACGCATTATTCCTCCTAGCGAAGACAATAAGACCCACCTCCATTAAGCGGAGACTATCTTCGAAATCGCCATGTCTATGTAAGTTCTGTGCCGAACTTGAGTTCGACCGAAATGAGGGCGCTAAAGCCGTCTTTGATGGGGAACAGTGGCGGAAAGTCACTTCTGGAACGAGCCCGGCATGAGATTGTGGCGCTAAAATTCCCACTTTCACGTGCTCCTGGCGGAGAATTGCGCAGCACTCGCATCTAGCCGAGATCGCCCTTCACGTGTCTACAAAGGAAAAAGAAAACTCTCGTGAGGCATGAGTGTTGCGGCTGTCTTAGACTACAACCTGGATCGGAGAATTCTGTCGACTCACGTTGAGCGCGAATCGGGGTAGTTTATGAAAATCGTGAACGCAGTTATCAAAGAGAAAGGCATAAATATGAAAACAGTAAACGGAGTGGCGTTGTCACTAATAGCAATCGTGATCGTCCTTTTCACTTCGCCCGCAACGCCGGCGCAACACAAACACGGGCAGAGTGGCCAGAAGCAGGCCAGCATGATGGGAATGAAGTCAGAGATGGCCAAGATGATGCAATCGCCACATCACAAGCTGATGATGGCCTACATGAAGAGCATGGCTGACTTTGCCACAACGCTTCGTGATCAAGCAGTGAAGCCAGGGTCGCTTGACGCTGAGTTCGCGCGCGGTACTGTTTCTGAACTGAGGCATAACCTCGATGCGATGGACGCTCTTCATCAAAAGCACATGCAGTCGATGAGCGCGGAA
>JAJPKD010000112.1 GCA_021323895.1 Acidobacteriota bacterium
CGTGAAACTGACGATACTCAGGCGTGATACCACCGCCTGGACCGCCATGCAAAAACACAACGGGCTTGCCATTCGGATTGCCGCACTGCTCGTAATAGATTTCGTGCAGCTCAGAAACTTTCAGGCGGCCGGTGTGGTAAGGCTCGACCGCCGGATAAAGAGTTCGAAGGGTCGTCATGCCGTTATCATACTGAGATTGGCTTGAGACGGCTAGACCGCTCGTATTAGCCCAACAGCAGCCGTTGACAGCGGGTACATTACGATCTAACGTTCAGCTACCTTTCGCGAATACTTTTTTCTCTCTCTCCGCTGGTCTGGAGGTGCCTCATGAAAAGCTTTCTGGTGATTGCCGCATCGCTGTTGATGTCGTCAATCGCGGGCGCGCAAAGTCCACCGCGGGGTGATACTTGTGCGAACTGCAATTCCGAACGCCAAAACCCGCAAGCCCCGCGCAACGAGCAGGACCGTCGCGCGCAGGAGATAGTGAAACACAACGAGTGGCCCGCCCGTCCAGAGCTACCTCGGTCTGGGCCCGTCAATCACCGGCTGTTCGTAACCAACTTTCTAGTGAAAAACGAATCTGACAAAGAGATTCGCGAAATCAAGTGGACGGCTACTTTGATCAATCGTGAGACACAAGAGAGATTCGGCACTTTTCCCCTGGCCACCAAGAAAAGAATTCGCCCACGCAAAAGCGCCCGCCTCAAGGAAAGAGTCTTTGTACCGCTGAAGAACCTGATTGGATCAACCGTGTCCGCGAGTAGTCCCAACGATCACAAGAATCCTGTCAAGATCGACGATAAGTACGAGATTGTCGAGATCGTTTACAAGGACAAGTCGGTGGTAAGACCGTAAACGCAGCGTTAGGCCCGCGCGATTGTCAGAACGAATACGGCCTCAGCGGCGTCTTTGATCGCTGCCGCGCAAGCCCCAGCCGTAGCTCCTGTTGTAAACACGTCGTCAACCAACAGCACCTTTTTCCCTTTGATGAAAGGAGGATGACGAACCGCGAAAGCGCCTTCGACGCTGTCGCGCCGCGCCTTGGCATCCATGCCCGCGCGATGGCGTTCGGTGTGCGTGTGACGGACGACGCTATGCTGGTCGAATGGCAAGCCGCTCAGTCGAGACAACTCACGCGCCAGCACCAGCGCTTGATTGAAGCCGCGCTCGCGTTCGCGATCGGCATGCAGTGGAACTGGAACGATAACTTCCGCGTCGTTCAACGGGTCGCGTTGTTGTGCCTCGAGCATCAACGCAGCCAGACGGTGCGGTACGTGAGGTTTCCGTTTCAGTTGCAGAATCGAAGCGCGTAACGCTCCCTCGTAAGGCCCGCAAGCGCGCGCTGCTATATAGGTGTCCGTCTCGCAGCGCCCACAGCGAATGCTCATGCGGCGAACTTCCGGCACGCTGGCAACACTCAGCGCTCCGCATTTCCAGCAAAGCGTATCTCCATCATCAAACACGCGCGTCGCTTTCCAACACGCATCGCAGACAACGCCATCGTGACGCGACTCGACACTTCCCCCGCACACGGAACAGGCTTGTGGATAGACAAGCGTTAAAGCGGCGTCAAGAGTTCTGTCAATGGCGAGTGACAAGCGCATCAGAGACGGACAAATGGAACGATGGATGCGGGCAAGGATGCCGGCGCTCCGAGGGGACGCCCAAAACAAATGCGGCCCTCCGGTTTCCCGAAAGGCCGCGATTATCGCACGAACAAATGATCTGACGAAGATTTACTCTTCCTCAGCAACGAGCATCCCACGCTCTTTCAACTCTTGACACTTCACGCAGTGATGCGCCCACGGCAACGCTTCGAGCCGCTTCTCCTGAATCGGCTCGCCGCAATTGTCGCAATAGCCGTATTCGCCCTCTTCAATCCGGTAAAGCGCGGCATCGATCGACTCCAAAAGCTGCCGATCGTTGGTGGACATCGACATCAAGAGTTCTTTGGTATAAGCATTCGCCGCCATGTCGGCCGGGTCCTGCGTGGCCTCGGCGTCGCGCTCGCGGCTGTAAGCTTCGGCCGCTTGCACCTGGCCCACCAGGCCCTCGCGGCGGATCAATAATTTTTCTCGATAAGTTTTTGCTTTTCTCTTGTCCATTTCTAGCTGTTCAATCCTCCACTGAACTTCTATTTCTGATACGGCAACCCACGAGTGATCGTGTAAGCCCGATAAATCTGTTCGACTACCAACACGCGCGCCATTTCATGCGTGAAAGTCAGGCGCGACAAGCACCAACGCTGCTGCGCGCGATCGGCAACTGCTGAGTTGAATCCATCCTGGCCGCCAATGACGATCGCTACTTCCTTAACCGCGTCGTTCTCCCAGCTTCTCACTGCGGCGGCAAGTTCATGCGAAGTCCATTCGCGGCCCTTCACGTCGAGCAACAACAGCAGGCTGTTCGCCGGAATCGCATCGAGTATCCGTTGCGACTCTCTTTCAATATTCGCGCCTTCACGCGTCTCGACAACTTCAGAACGAACAAAGCGCTGCAGCCGTTTCAAATATTCCGCAACGAGCGCGCGCAAATGCTCGTCCTTAGTCTTGCCGGGCCAGATGAAGCGAATCCGCATTTAGAGATCAGAGGTTAGAGGCCAGAGGTTAGTGCGCTGGTTAGTGCTCCATCGCGGAACCACGCGAGTAGGACGCTATTCATCCTCTCTAACCTCTGACCTCTCACCTCTGACCTCTCGAGCCAGCCGCTCGTACAAATTCTTGCGGCTAATTCCCAGAATTCGCGCAGCTTCTGTCTTATTGCCTTTCGTCGCAGCCAGCGTCTCGCGGATGTAATCACTTTCAACTTCCGCCAAAGACGGCCGCCGGCCTTTGCGATCCTGCTGCGCCGCGGCAATCCGCACCCCCTCAGGCAAGTCGGCGACTTCGATCTCCTTGCCGCCGGAAACGATCACCGCGCGCTCGATGATGTTTCCCAGCTCGCGAACGTTGCCGGGAAAATCATAAGCAAACAAAAGTCTGCGCGCGTCGCTCGACAAATGCTTGGCGGCGCGCCCGTGTTTCTCGGCGTAGCCGCGGATAAAAGCTTCGCTCAGTGGCTCGAGGTCCTCGCGCCTATCGCGCAGCGGCGGCGCGATGATTTGCACCACGTTCAGCCGATAAAACAGGTCGTCGCGAAACGCGCGGCGCTCCACTGCATTTTTCAAATCGGCGTTGGTCAGAGCTATTAGCCGCGCATCGACCTCGATTGTCTTCCGCCCGCCCAGCCGCTCGAACTCGCGATTCTCGATCACGCGCAAAAGTTTCGCCTGCGCGTCGAGCGAGAGATGCGCAATCTCGTCCAATACCAACGTCCCGCGATGTGCTGATTCTAAGCGGCCGGGCTTGGCTTCCGACGCGCCAGTGAACGCTCCGCGTTCATAGCCAAACAACTCTGCCTCGAGCAGATCGGCCGGCAGCGTCGCGCAATCGATCTTCACGAGCGGCTGTCCAGTGCGCAATGAGCGCGCATGAATGAAAGCCGCCAACGCGTCTTTGCCCGCGCCCGATTCACCCGTGATGAGCACATTCGCGTCAGTGACCGCGACCCGCTCAGCCAAATTCACGGCCGCACGCATCGCTTCAGACAACGCAATGATCTCGTTCACTATTCGTCTCTCAAAGAACTGGTTCAGGCTTTAAACTAGCCGCCTGCGATCCAATCTTGTCGGGTGCGATGTCGTAACGCCGGGCCTCGCGCCACAAGCGTTCGAGATCGTAAAAGCGCCGTGCTTTGTCATCGAACACGTGCACGACAAATCGCCGTAGTCGATCAAAATCCATTCGGCGTTCTGATACCCTTCGACGCGCGCAGCAGGCGAGCCATGCCGCTTCAATTGCTCCACAACCTCATCACTGATCGCCTGCACCTGGCGCCGATTCGCTCCGGTGAAGATCACAAAAAAGTCGGTGAAGCTGGCAATCTCGCGGAGGTCGAGCACGGTGGGCTCAAGAGCCTTTTTCTCACCGGCCGCATGCAAGACGCGCTGAATACGCTCATCAAATTCAGACACTTCACCAATCATCGCATTAGCTCGCGAAGAGATCGACGATGCCTGTATCTCAGGACTCAAAGATTTTTCTTTTAACTTCTGACTCATTCAGTTTTTGTACAATCCGTATTTCTCAATGTAATTCGCCACCACCGGCGGCACCATCAATTGCAGCGATTCATAATCGCCTGATTTACTTGCGGCGCGAATGTTCGTCGCCGCGATATCGACCATGGCCGCGTCCGTCACAAAAACGCTTGGGTCGTCTTGCCGGTTCAGCACATTAACTAACGCCCCCTGATCCATCCCGCGAATATCAACAATCTCACCGGAATCCTGGGATCGAATTTCGTACCCAGGTCGCGTGACCACGATGAGATCGCACATTTGCAAAAGCTTCTGCCACTCGTACCAAGTCGCGATCTCGGCCCACGAATCGGCGCCGATTGATAAAAGAGACGCTCGCCGTCTTTTTTCATGCGCGCCACTGTCTCAACCGCATACGGTCTGTCCGGTGCGTCAAGCTCAACCGTGGAAACCAGCAATCGCTGATCCGCTTCGGTCGCGCGCGTCAACATTGCAAATCGATGAAACGCTGACGTTATATTTGCGTTTCGCTTGTGCGGCGGCACGCAAGCCGGCACGAAAATAAGTTCATCAAGTTCAAAGAGCTTCAGCACTTGCCGCGCAACTTCCAGATGTCCGTTATGCACGGGATCGAACGTGCCGCCATAAATCGCTACGCGTCGCATCAGAATCGCGAGCCGCTGCTGACTAAAAGTTCATCGCTTGGAGGCGGCAACTTCCGCAGGCGGTGCTGCTCTACTACGCTCGCGACGAACTGAATCAACTCACGAACGCCCGCGCCCGTCACCGACGAAATCGCAAAGAATCTTCGCTCATCGTGTTCGGCGCGCGCCCTTAATGATTCCAAGCGCTCTGGTTCGTCCAGCGCATCGATCTTGGTGGCCACAACAATTTGTTCGCGCTCACCAAGCTGCGAATCGTAAGCCTGCAATTCGCGATTGATAATTTGGTAATCGCTCACGGGATCACGCCCGGAAACAGACGAAACATCGACGAGATGCAGCAGCAAGCTCGTCCGTTCGACATGCCGCAGAAAGCGATCGC
>JAJPKD010000267.1 GCA_021323895.1 Acidobacteriota bacterium
AAGACTGAGTTCGATGTCATTCTTCAGGCTGCGGGTGGCAACAAGATCAACGTCATCAAGGTAGTTCGCGAAGTGACCGCGCTGGGTCTGAAGGAAGCGAAAGACCTCGTTGAAGCTGCGCCGAAAGCCGTCAAGGAAGGCGTCTCGAAGGAAGAAGCTGAGACTATCAAGCAGAAGCTTTCAGACGCGGGCGCGACGGTCGAAGTTAAGTAATTTGAATCAGTTGTTTGTGCTCGAGCGTCGCCGAGGGCTTCGTCGACGCTCACAGCATGTATTGTCGAGTCACGCCGTGGCTTGACCTTTCATTTTTTAGCCGTTAAGTTAGGGGAGTATTGAGGCGCTGGCGGTTACTCCCGAAAAGTTGGATCGTAAAGCATCGCTTTAACACCTAAAGCGGTCGGGGCATTCTGCGCCCCGACCGCAAACGTGTCTTAGCGCGAGCGCCTTGGCTCGCGGCTTGGCCGAAGGACGATAGGAAACATTCATGTCTGCAAATCTTCTTGAAACAACGAATACAGGGTTAGGACGGCGCACTAGTCAGGCGCCGGAGCGTCACGACTTCTCGAAAATCAAGACGGCAGTTCCGATACCGAATCTGATCGAGATTCAACGCGAATCGTACAATCGATTTTTGCAGATGGACTTGCTGCCGGAAGAGCGCGAGAGCACAGGTCTGCAAGCGGTTTTCAAATCGGTTTTCCCGATTTCTGATTTTCGTGAAACAGCGACGCTCGATTTCGTCGAGTATCAAATCGGCAACTGGCAGTGTAAGTGCGGCAACCTAGAAGGCCTGCGCTTTTTGCGCGCGGCTTGTAAGAACTGCGGCGCGAGCATCAAAGTCGATCCGCTGCGCCCGGGCGAAACTCTCTGCCACGTTTGCGGCACATTCAATTCAGTTCGCCCAGAGTTGTGCCCGAACTGCGGCGAGCCAGTCGGCCTGAAGCACAAACACGATCAGCAGGAATGTCAGGAGCGCGGCATGAGTTATAGCGTGCCGCTGAAGGTGAAGATTCGTCTCACGGTTTTCGACAAGGATCCGGACACGAATGTGAAGTCGATCCGCGACATCAAAGAAGAGGAAGTTTTCTTCGGCGAAATTCCTTTGATGACCGACAACGGTACTTTCATCATCAACGGCACCGAGCGCGTCATCGTTTCCCAGCTTCATCGCTCGCCCGGCGTGTTCTTCAAGCGTGGCCAACTTTTCGTCGCGAAGATCATTCCGTACCGCGGCTCGTGGGTCGAGTTCGAATACGATCAGAAAAACCTGCTCTACGTCCGCGTCGGCAAGCGGAAATTCCTGGCGACGATTTTTCTGCGCGCGCTCGGGGTGTGGCTGAATCAGGAATTCAACAGCAAGACGTTTGGCAGCGATGGGATGCTCGAAGACGCAGTCAAGAATTCGAGTTTCACCGACGAAGACATGCTGCGCAAGTTCTATGTGGTCGATGATGTGCGCGTCGAGAACGGCAGCTTGATGGTTCAGATACCCGAAGCCGGCAAGACCAATCTTATCGGCATGAAGGTGGACTTCGAAATTAAAGGCCGCGGGCCCGACCCGATCGTGCGCAAAGGTAAAGACATCACGCGCACTTCGCTCGAAGGCTTGCGCAAAGCAAATATCGGCGAAGTCGAAATCGATCCAGCGCAATTCGAAGGCGCTTATGCCGCTTCGGACGTGGTCAATACCGAAACGGGTGAAGTCGTGGTCGAAGCCAACACTGAAATCACCCCGGCGAAGCTACAGGAGATCATTCAGACCGGCGTCAAGGAGTTTTCGGCTTTCTTCCCCGAAGGCGATGACGTTGGGGTCGTGATTTCCCAGACCTTGAAGAAAGACACGATCACCAAGCCCGTCGATGCGTTGCTCGAGATTTATCGCAAAATGCGCCCGGGCGATCCGCCGACCGTGCAGACTGCTTATCGCTTGCTCGAAGGCATGTTTTTCGATCCGCGCAAGTTCGATTTCTCGCGCGTTGGCCGTCTGAAGTTCAACATCAAGATGGGCAAGCCAGAGATGGAGCGCATCGAGGATCCTTTGCTTCAGGCCCGCGACTTCTTCGAAGTCGTGAACTACGTCTTGAAGATGCGCCGCAATCCCGTCGATGACGAGAAGCGGCCCATCTACCAGCACGACGATATCGTTCACCTTGGCAATCGCCGTGTGCGCGCGGTGGGTGAGCTGCTGGAAAACCAGTTCCGCATCGGCCTGGAGCGCATGGAGCGCGCGATTAAAGAGAAGATGTCGATTCATCAGGAGATGCAAACGACGATGCCGCGCGACCTCATCAACGCCAAGCCGGTCACGGCCGCGGTGCGCGAGTTCTTCGGCTCGTCACAGCTTTCGCAGTTCATGGATCAGACGAATCCGTTGTCTGAGATCACGCACAAGCGTCGTCTCTCGGCGCTGGGACCGGGCGGTCTGAGCCGCGAACGCGCGGGCTTCGAAGTCCGCGACGTTCACCCGACGCACTACGGTCGCATTTGTCCAATCGAGACGCCTGAAGGTCCGAACATTGGATTGATTTCGTCGCTGTCGTGCTATGCGCGTATCAACCCATTTGGATTCATCGAGTCGCCGTATCGAAGAGTTGTCAACGGCCAGGTGGTTGAATTCGTGCGCGTCATCAACGGTGGCGACACGAAATTCAAGCCCGGCGATCACGTGGCGCAGGAAGAAGTCGAAAAGGCAAACAGGCGCGTGAGTGCCGATGGCAAAGCGAGCTACGAGCCTTTTCCGTTCTACCTGACGGCCTGGGAAGAGGATAAGCACGTCATCGGACAGGCTAACATCGCACTCGATGAGAACGGTCACATCGTCAACGAGCGCAACGCTGCGCGCAAAGCGGGCGAGTTCATTCTCGCTCATCGCGACGAGATCGAATTCGTGGACGTTTCACCGAAACAACTCGTTTCCGTTGCGGCTTCGCTGATCCCGTTCCTCGAGAACGATGACGCGAACCGCGCCTTGATGGGATCTAACATGCAACGCCAGTCAGTGCCTTTGCTGCGCGCTGAAGCGCCGTACATTGGCACTGGTATGGAAGACGTGACGGCGCGCGACTCGGGCGCGGTGGTGATTGCTCGCCGCGATGGCGTCGTTGATTACACCGACTCTGAGCGCATCATTGTGAAGGCCGATCACAATGTGGACGGCACCATCTCGCGCGAGGTGACGGCGGACATTTACACACTGATTAAGTTCAAGCGATCCAACCAGAACACTTGCATCAACCAGCGTCCCATCGTTCACGTCGGCGAACGAGTAGCCAAGGGCCAGGTGATCGCCGATGGTCCATGTACCGATCGCGGCGAACTCGCGCTGGGACGCAACGTCCTGGTGGCGTTCATGCCGTGGCGTGGTTACAACTTTGAAGACGCAATTCTAGTTTCCGAGCGTCTGGTGAAAGAGGACTACTACACCTCGATTCACATCGAGGAGCTGGAAATTGAAGCCCGCGACACGAAGCTGGGACCGGAAGAAATCACCCGCGACATTCCGAACGTCGGCGAGAACATGCTGCGCGACCTCGACGAAAGCGGCATCATCCGCATCGGCGCGCAGGTCAAGCCCGGCTCGATTCTGGTGGGCAAAGTCACGCCGAAAGGTGAGACACAACTGACCGCGGAAGAGAAACTTCTCCGCGCGATCTTCGGCGAGACGGCCGCGGATGTGAAAGATGCTTCGCTGGTTTGCCCGCCGGGAATCGACGGCACCGTCGTCGATGTGCAGGTCTTCACGCGCAAAGGGCAAGAGAAGGATCAGCGCTCGCTGTCGATCGAACAGGGCGAAGAAGAACGTCTGCGTCGCGACCTCGAAGACGAAATCCGAATTCTTCAGGAGCAGCGCAACGAGCGCATCTACGAACTGTTCGAAGGCCGCAAACTCGCTGCTGATCTGACTGTAAATCGCGAAGTCGTGATTGCCAAAGGCGTGCCCATCACCCGCGAGATGCTGGAAAACCTCGAGCCGAAGACTTTGCGCAAGGCTGAGGTCGCCGGTTCTCGCGTCGATGCGGCAACCGAAGTCAAGGCTTACGAAGATCGAACTGAACGCCAGATCAAGATCCTCTCGGACATTTACGAAGAGAAGATTGCCAAGCTGCGTCAGGGCGACGAGCTGTCACCCGGCGTTATCAAGATGGTCAAGGTCTTCATCGCGATGAAGCGCAAGCTTTCGGTCGGCGACAAGATGGCCGGACGCCATGGTAACAAGGGCGTCATCGCGCGCATTTTGCCTGAAGAGGACATGCCGTATTTGCCCGACGG
>JAJPKD010000113.1 GCA_021323895.1 Acidobacteriota bacterium
GCAGGCTCGGGACCGACGTACAGGGCGCGGCACCGCCGCTGAGCACCGTCTGCAAATTCGCTTTTATCAAATCCAGTTGCAGGCCGACGTTGAAGACGCTCCAGTTATTCAGTTCCGTGCTGAACGGACCGGCAGCGGTGTTGTTGATGCCGTCCGGGAAGAACGGCCGATGCAGAAAGCCGCCGGCGCGATCTGTGAACGCAACCGAGCCGTCCAGCTTCAAACCATCAGCGGCGGCGCGATCCACGTAAGATCCGAATCCGGCGGCGCGCAACAACGTTCCGGCGCTCGCGTTCGAATAGAAAGCAGCGGTGCGCGCCTTCTGCACTGACACATCGAAGCCAAAGACTGGCGCATCCTGCTGACGAAACACGCCAAGCACAACTCCATTTTGATCAACTACGGCAATCGTGACGCGCGCGTTGCTACCGAGCGGCTGGCGAATTGCGGCGCGCGTGATGTTCGCCTGCTGCGCCGCATGCGAAATAATCGTGTTCACATCCGCGGCCGTCAGCGAATTTGCTGTAACAGTCGGGCTGCCGATGAAGGGAAAGAAGCGCGTGTCGATTTCACCAGCGATGCCACCGACAACCGCCGTGGTGAACGCCGAAGTCTGCGCGCCACGAAGTGGATAAAGCGGATCGACGGCGCCGGGCAAACTTCCGAATGCGATGGTTGCCGGTGCCGGCGCGTTAGCAACATTCAGATACGCGAGCCGGATTCCATTTACGAGAATGTTGTCGCCACGGATCAACGACGGCGCTTCAAAGCCGCGAGTCGCTGAGACTGCGATCACTTCTTCGAACGGCTGATCAGAGTCAGAAGGATCGCGATCGACGGTGTAGATGCCATCGCCTTCAATGCCGACGCCACCGACTGCTTCGCCATTCTTGTAAATCGGAGCGCTGCCTGGATCGCCGCTCAGCCCCAGCGGTAGCCCGGGTTTCTTTATGTCTGAACACGGCAGAGAAGAGAACTGCACGCCATACAAAGGTCCGCCGGACTGAAAATCAACACCGGGCGGAAAATGTTCCTGAATGATGAAGCCGGCGGTGCGCGACGTGAACGCGTTGCCGCGCGTGCTGAAGAGCGATGCAGTTCCCGCTTTCGAGATCGCTGCGAGATTTGCCGGAACAATCGTGCCGTCCAATCCGGTTGGAACAAATCCGGTGATCGGATTCGGCGCCAACGTCTGGCCAGGTCCGCCGCCGCGAAGTTGTGTTGTCGCGGGCGCCCCCGTCATGCGAAACACGCCGAGCACGTTTCCTTCTCGATCAGTGACTGCGACGGTTACCGGATGATTGATCGATGCCGCCGCAGACACGGCTTGCGCAATGATCGTCTGCACTTCGCTTGTAGTTAAAGTGCCCGCGGTCGCCGCGGGTTGAACTGGCGGCGCGATGCTGCCTGGGGTCGGCACTGCTCCCTGATCATCTGGCGGCCCATCACCGACGTGACCAATCGCCACGCGCACTCGATTGCTGTTTGCTCCCTGATAACTAATTCCAACGAGCACATCGCCGAGATCACCCATTTGGCCGTCAAGTCTCACTACGATCGAAGTCACCCATCCCTGCTCTGGTACCGGTCCGATGTATTCGACAATCAGTGAATAAATTTTGTGTGACCCGTCTTCCGCCGTCGCCGCGATCTCTGATGGCGACACACTGCGATCGAGTCCCATCGCGAACAGCATCACGCGGGTGCGATTGTCGTTGCCCCAAGTCACATCGGCGATCGCGTTGAAAGGTTCGTGCTTCTGCGTGACCGAGTCGAGCGCGATGGCCCGCGTTGAGGTGTCCTGGCTGATTAAGGTGAGTCTAGTTGCTTGGGCACGGCCGCGACTGACGAAAAAGCCACAGGCGATGACCATGACAATCGCGGTAGAGACAGCGAAAAAAATTTTCCTGCGCCTGACGAATGGTTCGCCTCTTATCGACATGCCACGATTGCGCTTCCGCAAGTTGTTCGCTAGAGGATGTGAAAATCTACCACTAAACATCGGTGAGCGAAACGATTTTCTTTGGTGGAATTTCGCGCGCTAAATTTTGATTGATAGGCCTCGCGTCGGTGTGTTACAAGTCAGCATCGACTAATTTCCTTTGTCGTTATGATCAGGCGCAAGCCGAATGCCGTGACGCGACTTACGATTGTCGCAGGTCTGATGGTGGGTGTCTCAGCGTTGGCATTCGGGCAAAAGCGCGGCACGATCAGCGGCACTCTAACGCCTCCAACTCCTAGTGTCGTGGTGATCGCGACGAATCAGGTAACCAGCAGCAGTGCGCGCACAACCGTCGGTGCCGACGGCCGATACGCTTTGCATCTGCGACCGGGCGCATATCGGCTGAGCGTCGCGAGGCCTTACGTTGCGAAGTTCGACAAGACGAAGAATTATGGCGAGCATGCGCTGATTCGCGATGATGCGCTCGAGAATGTGATCGTTAGCGAAGAGAAAGAGACGAAGATCGATTTCGCAATCGAGAAGATCGAAGAGAAAACTCTGGTGAACGTCCCGCCGCGAAAACCTTTGGGCGCGGCCGGCAACACAAGTGCGGAATCAGAACCACAGACGCAATCTGATCGACGTGAAGTGCGTGATCGATGGCGCATCGGTTTTCCTGAATACGATCGGTACGGCGACAAAGGCGCGCGCGGTCGTGACATTCCGTTTCGCCGAGGGCGCTGGTACGACCCCTACAATCAAAGCTGGTTGAAAGGCGACTACCCAATCATCGGGAACAAAGTGTTCATGATTCTGTCCGCCGTCAGCTCAAGCACCGTTGAGTTGAGCCGCACGCCGAAACCTTCCGATGTCAGCAGCTCGCGTCCCGGCAGCGCGGAATTCTTTGGGAAGCCCGAAGCGCTCGCGGTCAATCAACTCTTTCAATTCACTGTTGAGTTGTTCCATGGTGATTCGACCTTCCGGCCACGTGATTGGGCGATCAAGATTTCGCCAACACTCAGCTTGCCGAACTATCTCAACGCGCGCGAAACGGGCGTAGTGAATATTGATGTGCGTCGCGGGACGAATCGCACCGACACGCAGTTTTCTCTGGAAGAGGCATTTGCCGAAGTGAAGCTGACCGACATGAATGAGAACTTTGACTTCGTTTCGGCGCGAGTCGGTATTCAGCCCTTTGTCTCTGATTTTCGTGGCTTCATTTTTTCTGACAACAACCTCGGCGCGCGCATCTTCGGCAGCGCCGACAATAATCACATTCAATATAATTTCGCTTACTTCGCGCAGCTCGAGAAGGACACGAACAGCGGTCTGAATCGTTTCGATCGGCGGCAGCAGAATGTTTACATTGCGAATATTTTTCGACAGGACTTCATTCGCAAGGGCTACACGATTCAGGCCAGCACGCTCTATAACGACGACCGTCGCAGCGTGAAGTACGACCGCAACGGATTTCTCGTGCGGCCCGCGTTGATAGGTGACGTGCGTCCGCATTCAATCAGAGTCGGTTACGTCGGCGTCAACGGCGATGGGCACGTGGGCCGTGTGAATCTGACGAACAGCTACTACTACGTGTTCGGCCGCGACGATCAGAATCCGATCGCGGGCAAGCCGGTGCACGTCAGCTCGAACATGGCGGCCGTCGAGGCTTCGATCGACCACGACTATCTGCGCTTTCGCGGATCGTTCTTCTTTGCGCAGGGCGACAAGAATCCGACTGACAGTCAGGCCAACGGATTCGACGCGATCTTCGACGATCCGAATTTTGTCGGTGGACAATTTTCGTTTTGGAACCGCAACGGCATTCGCTTGACGCAGACGGGCGTTGGCCTGGTGCAGCCAAACAGCATCCTGCCTTCGCTTCGCAGCAGCAAGACTGAAGGGCAGGCGAACTTCATCAATCCCGGGATCTTCATCTACAACGCAGGCGTTGATGTGGAAGTCACGCAGCGCATCAAGGCGGTTTTCAACGTGAACTACTTGCGATTTCATCGGACTGAATCGCTCGAATACATTTTGTTTCAACCTAATATTAGGCACGAGATTGGTTGGGATTTGAGTTTGGGCGTGGCGTATCGGCCCCTGCTGATCAATAACGTGACGCTGACGTTTGGCGCGGCGACAGTGAAACCGGGGCGCGGCTTTCGCGACATCTACACTGACAGAACGCGCGACTGTCCGCCAACCTTGATCGAGTTCTGCACGCCGGACAACGTGAACATCAATCCGAACAAGCCGCTGTTTAATTTGTTCGGGCAGGTGAAGTTTGTTTTCTAGCTCATGAAGAAGTTAGCCACAGATAAACGCAGATTTTCACAGATAAAGACGTTGGTTTTTCAATCTGTGTCGATTCGTGTTCATCTGTGGCTGATTCTTTTTCTGTTTCTCGGCGTGCTGGCGATTGTTGTGTCGTCATCGCGCGCGCAACAACCGCCAATCGCAGCTCAACCCCTCGAAGGCTGTCTCAAATGTCACGACAAGATCGAGCCGATGCATCGTTACGGGCCGACAGTCGCCGGCGCACTGGACAAACTCAACAACGGCAAAGACGGTATGGGCCTGACGTGCACCGCTTGTCACGGCGGCAATCCAGTCGCGACCACGAAAGAAGAAGCGCACGTGCAACCCCGCTTTCCGAAAGAGTGGATCAAAGCTGGAAAGTTTCGCGTACCTGAAAACTCAGGCCCGCTCCTCAATCGCGAAAGCATCGAGTTCGTCCGCTTTCTCAACCCCGGCGACCTGCGCGTCGCGCAGACGACGTGTGGCAGTTCGGAATGCCATACCAATGAAACCAACGGCGCGACGCGCAGCATGATGACTCAAGGCGCGATGCTATGGGGCGCCGCGCTCTACAACAATGGCGGCTTTCCGATCAAGGACGCGAGCTTTGGCGAGAGTTACAGCGCGAATGGCGGGCCGCAAACGCTGATTCAAATTCCGCAGCCGACTGAAGAGCAGAGAAGACTAAAAGGAATTCTGTCGTTTCTCGATCCATTGCCGCGTTGGGAAATCTCGCAGCCAGGAAATGTTCTGCGCGTCTTCGAGCGCGGGGGCAAGCGAAGATTAGAAACGGCGCTGCCCGACAGAGATGAAGATCCGGGCAAGCCTGACAAAGGATTGAGCGCTCGTGGGCTCGGCACGGCGCAGCGAACTGATCCGGTTTATCTCGGGTTGCAGAAGACGCGGCTGCTCGATCCGACTTTGAATTTTCTGGGCACGAACAATCACCCGGGTGACTTTCGATCTTCGGGATGCACGGCGTGTCACGTCGTTTACGCAAACGATCGCGACCCGAGACATTCCGCGTTCTACAGCACAGCGGGAAATCTGGGGCTCTCGCAATCGAACGACGTCAGCATTCCCAAGAATGAATCTGGTCATCCGATCAAGCATCAACTGACCAGCCGCATTCCGACTTCACAGTGCATGATCTGCCACATGCACCCGGGCGAGAACATGGTCGCGTCGTACCTGGGCTTGACGTGGTGGGACAACGAAAGCGACGGCGACAAGATGTATCCGGCGCAGCAGCACGATCCGTCGCAGGATGAAGAGGCGCGGAAGCTCAACAACAATCCGGAAGCGGCAAGTTTGCGCGGGCTATGGTCGGAGCGAGGATTTTTGAACAAGACCGGCACGGCCGAGTTCAACTCGCAACTAAAGACCACACAGTTCGCTGATTTTCATGGGCATGGCTGGATGTTCCGCCAGATCTTCAAGCGCGATCGAGAAGGGAATTTGCTCGACGCCAAGAACGCGATCGTTTCGCCGGACGATCCGGATCGATTCATGAAAGCAGTTCATCTGAACGACATACATTTGGAAAAAGGGATGCACTGCGTTGACTGTCACTTCCGGCAGGACTCGCACGGCAACGGAATTCTCTATAACGAGCCCCGCGCGGCGATCGAAGTCAGCTGCATCGATTGTCACGGGACAATTCGTGCGCGCGCGACGTTGCTTACGTCCGGATTCGCGGCGGGCACTTCGATCAAAGACGGAAAGATTGTGGATGGCGCGAAGCGAAATCTCGCGACGATTCGCTTTCGAAATACCGATGGCGGTCGGGTGCTGCTGTTTCAAAGAATCACCAGCAACACGACGAAGAAAGATGAAAATGGTAACGCTGTTCAGCTCAAGGCCGGCGACGTTATTCAGAATTCAATGGTCGTCCCCGGACGTTGGTGGCGAGTGAGGCAAACCATCGACACGATCAATCCAAATGCGCCGCACGCAGAGGACTACAGCATCAAGTCGCGCTACGCGAAGACGATGCGCACTGACGCAACAACGTGGGGCGACGTGCCTGCGGACAACAGCGTGCTCGCGCATCGCGACGAAAATATGACGTGCTTTGCGTGTCACTCGTCGTGGATGACGAGTTGCTTCGGGTGTCATTTGTCCATGCAGGCGAATCGCAAGATGCCGAACCGCCACAACGAAGGCGGCAACTCGCGGAACTTCACGACGTACAACTTTCAAGTGCTGCGTGATGATGTCTTCATGCTGGGCCGCGACGGCACGGTGACCGGAAATCGCATCGCGCCGGTGCGCTCGTCGAGCGCGGTGCTGGTCAGCTCGCAAAATCAGAATCGCGAATGGATCTACTCGCAACAGCAGACGGTTTCCGCCGAAGGCTATTCGGGCCAGACTTTCAACACACATGTGCCGCACACAGTGCGCGCGACTGAGACAAAGACTTGCAGCGATTGCCACGTGTCGAGAGCCAACGATAACAACGCGTGGATGGCGCAAGTGCTTTTGCAGGGAACGAACTTCGTCAACTTCATGGGGCGATACGTTTATGTGGCGGCTGACGATTCGCTGGAAGCCGTGGTCGCGACGGAACGAGCAGAACCGCAGGCGGTCATGGGAAGTTCGCTCCACAAGATCGCCTTTCCATCGAACTATCAAAAATTCGTCAATGGCGGCCGCGAATTGAAAGAAGCGTACGAACACAAAGGGAATCCCAGAGCTTTGCAAGTTCAACTGCGCGGCGAGTATGCGTACGTCGCTGCTGGCGAAGGCGGCTTGCGTGTTTACGATGTGGCGCAGATCGACCAGAAGGGATTTTCGGAACGAATCACGACTGCACCCGTTTCAAGATTCGGACAAAAGTTTTGGGTGAAGACGAAGTACGCTACCGCAGTCGCTGCGCCTTCGACGCTCGCGGTCGATCCGGCGCGCTGGCGCATGACGATTGACGGCAAGATGGTTTCGCCGGATGAAGCGCGCAAGCTGCCGCGCGAACAACTCCTGAATGAAGAGCAGCCGATTCATCCGCTGTATGCATATCTCTACGTCGTCGATAAGTACGAAGGGCTGATCGTGGTGAACGCGGCGACACTGCTGGATGGCGATCCGCTGAACAATTATCTGAAGCGGCAGCTTGATGAATCGAAATATCCAAATGGCGCATTCAATCCTGACGGCGCGCTGACTGGCGCGAATAACATCACGATCGCGGGGACGAATGCTTACGTCACAACCGATCGCGAGTTGGTTGTTGTCAATCTCGACGATCCGTTGAATCCGAAGATCGTCAATCGGCTTCCATTCAAGCATCCGCGCGCGGTTGCGATTCAATTCCGCTACGGCTTCGTCGTTGATGATGATGGATTGAAAGTGATCGACGTAACTTCGCCGCAGCAGCTACGCGTGATCGAAGGCGCAGTTGTTTCTTTCGCGGACGCTCACGACGTTTACGTCGCGCGAACTTACGCCTACGTGGCCGACGGCAAAGATGGCATTGCGATCATCGATGTGAAGAATCCTGAGAAGCCGCGCCTCGATCAGATGTACAGCGCGGGTGGCCAACTGAACGACGCTCATCAAGTAAAGGTCGCGATGACGAACGCCAGCCTCTTCGCCTACGTCGCCGACGGCAAGAATGGTCTGCGCATTCTGCAACTGACTTCGCCGGAAACGATGCCGACTTATGCCGGCTTCAGTCCGCGACCCGAACCGCAACTCATCGCGACTTACAAAACGAAAGGCGAAGCTCTCGCGGTGTCAAAAGCTCTCGATCGCGATCGTGCGGTTGATGAAAGCGGAAATCAGGTTGCTGTCTTTGGACGTCGCGGCGCGCGACCATTCACTTTTGAAGAAGTTCAGCGGATGCTGAAAACGAATGGCGGCGCGGGCGACTACTTCACAGTCAGCGATGAACCGTTGACGCAACCGCGCACCTTTGCAAGTGCGAGCGCCAGTCATCCACAAAGTTGGATCGCAGCGCTTCTCGGTTTCCTCATTGCCACAGCGTGTTATGGCGCGAGAAAACTGCGCACTAAGAATTCGCGGGACTGAATGTCCGCAAACCCTCGCTTTTCAATTGAAACTTTGCGCCGCGATAAGCGTGATGAGAAATGTTATTGCAAAATTTCGATGTGCCGATTAGATTGACCGAGGTCTTTTTCAAAATTCATTGGAGGTAGGGTGTAGTGCCGACCGGAACGTGTCCCGAATGTGAAGCCGATGTCCATGTCGATACCGACGCAGACAAAGGCGAGATCGTCGATTGTGAAGAGTGCGGAGTGCAATTGGAGGTTGTCGGCCTCGATCCCGTCGAGCTGGATATCGTTGAAGAAGAAGAGCTCGATGATGACGAGGACGAGGATGAATACTGACAGAAGGCAGTAGGCAGGAGGCAGTAAGCAGGAAAACAGGGCACCGCTTACTGCTTTCTGCCTTCTGCTTTCTGGCTTTGGTATCGATCGCGACTTTGTCGCAGATTCAATCCCGCCGGACCTTCCACGCGAATCGTGTGCGCACGGCCATCCTTGCGATTCTCCACTGGCGGATAAAATCGCAACACGTAAGCCGACGCTACTTCCTCTGCGATGGCGCGAAACAGCGGTCCTAAATCTTTCTGATTGGCATAGACACTGCGACCGCCAGTCTTTTCAATTAATCCACTGACATCCAGCGGCGTCGGCAATGGCGTCATCTGGGTTGACGCCAGCAGACGCGTGTAAGAAGGCATCGTTACGACATAGACGCTCGTGTCGGCAGCGTTCGCTCGTTCGATTACTGTGTCGGCTGAGACAGTGTCACCCACCGGAAATCCATCGGTGATGACCACGACGGCGCGCTTCACAAGTTGATGCTGCCGCGTGAGCGGCGCATGTCGCGCCAGCATGCGCACGGCATCATCGACTGCGTCGTACGCATGTGTGGACATGCCGTTCGGTTCATGGGAGAGCTTTTCAAAGGCGCGATCAAGTTTCTCGCGGTCACTTGTCAACGACTGAATCGTCTTGACGTGCATGCCGAAAGTCATCAGCGCGAACACTGCCGGATGCGCCGCGAGCTGATGGGAAAACTCGCGCATGGCGTCGCTCAGTCGGGCGACCTCGTCCGGCGTCATGCTGCCGGAAAGATCGAGCGCGAAGACGATGGCTACCGGGCGCGGCGATCCTTCAATCTTTTCCACATTGAATGAAGCGATAGGACGTTCGATCCCATCTTCGTACAGCTTGAAATCTTCTTTCTTCAGTGTCCGCACGAGACGGCCCTTAGTGTCAGTCGCAACTACATCGACCGGCACAAGGTCGGTGTCGATCTTAATCACATCCTGCGGGTCGTTTTCAGTTGGCAGTGCGCGACGCGGACGTTTCTGCTTTGGTGCATCAGTCTGCGCGAAACAGCAAACCGACAACGCCAACGTAAACCAGAATGCAAACGCAAAAGCGAATACTTTTCGCGCGAGATGGAATTCAATGCTCGACATCGTGGATGGCCGATTATACGCTCGCGATTGGCCGGTCGCTATCTGGAAACAGGCAACGATCAAGGTCCCGACGCAGCTCTAATCAAGCTGGCTTCGCTTTGATGAATCGTGATAGTTTTCGTTGCACGAAAGGAATTCCGAGAATGTTCTTAATTAGATCGACTCTCAGCGTCTTGTTGCTTTCGCTCATGGCGGTTACCTGCGCTGCTCAGGACAAGAGCACCGCTACGATCAAAGGAAAGGTGAAGGTCGAGAAGGGTTCCGCGGCCGGCGTCGCGGTCATCCTGCAGCAAGGTGAAAGAGAAGTCGCGCGTACGCTCAGCGGGAAAGGCGGCGACTTTGTTCTGTCGCGCGTGCAGCCGGGTTCCTACAGCATCAAGTTTCGCAAACCAGGCTTGAGCGTCGGCACCATCGATGACGTCACGGTCAAAGCGGGACAGACGCGCACGCTAGGCGATCATCTTTTTTTGACCATCGATGAAGGCTCGATTGCGTTCATTCGCGGCAGCGTTTTCACGGAAACGGGTCGCAGCGTTGCCGGAGTGCGAGTTGATCTCGTGCGGGTGATCGACGAAAAGTCGGTGCAGAAGCTCGACTCGCGCATGACCGGCGAGACGGGCGAATTCGTGTTCCGCCTGCCACCGAGCGAGGCTACATATCGCCTGACCTTGAAAGCTGACGGCGCCGAGCCGGCGTCGAAAGATGTTGCCGTCGAGAGCGCGGCGGTTTATCGCGTGGCGTTGACGTATAAGAAGAAGAGCTGAGACTTGGGACTTGAGACTTGAGACTAGGTTCCATGCCCGATCGAGAAGAGTTTCTAACCGCCAAACAACTCGCCGAAGTTTTACAGGTGAGCGAATCGACAGTGCGGCGCCTCGCCCAGAAGCGACGCATCCCATCCGTTCGGCTTACGCCTAGAATCATCCGGTTTCATCTCGACGCGGTGCGCGAGGCGCTGGATGTGCCGCGCGTTTCCAGTCCTCATAACATTCAGACGGATGACGCACAGTTGAGTTTTGAAGATTTGCTGTCGTAGGAACGCGGGCATCCTTGCCCGCACGATCCTTGAGCGTGCTGGGCACGCTTTGCGGGCGAGGACGCCCGCGCTCAAGTCACGTTCGTCGCCCACCCAGCGGAATCTCAATCCACTTGCCATTCTGGTTCACGAATGCGCGCGTTTTCTTGATCGGGAATTTGCGCGCGAAGGTAGGATTGTTTTTGAGAAATGAATTAATCGTCGCGGTGTCGCCGGTAGCAACACGCAATTTGCCATCTTCTTTAATCAGATACTGCTGAACAACCAATTTGCCATCGGCGTCGAAGGGTTGCTTGACGTGCGCGTACATCGTTGTGTCAACGACGGCGATATTTCCGGCGACGCGGACCGCGCCAATGTCGATGCGCTGAAGCTGAAACATGTTCTGGCTGCGGCGCAGACCTTGCACCAATTTGTCGCGCGACAGACGCCCGCGCGACGATGACGGCAGCGAGTCGTAAAGCGCTTCGTACTGGCCGTTCTTTAATTGATCGAAGATATGCTGAACGGCGCTGCGCACATCGGATTCATCCGACGCGGCAGCCACCGGGCTTATCGCAATGAAGCCAAGAGCGACCGCGGTCACCGCCAGGAGCGCGAACCTAATTTTCATCCGATCGATCATCTTCGTCATCTGATTCATCTGTGCTTGATTCCGTTGTCGCTTTCAATTGCGTTCGATAACTGAGGAACCACGCGCAGGCTCCCAAAGCAGCAGTAACGAACGCTGCCGACAAATTGTTTCGCCAAAGAAAAATCGCCGCCGCGATCAGCAGCAGCCCGGCGAGAAACATCCAAAGCCGGGTCAGAATCATTTCTTGTCCACGGTGATGGGATAACTTGCGTGCAGGGTCGCCGGCGGAAAACATTTCTCTTCGTCGCAAGCCTGAACCCGCACGGAAATCGCCAGCGATTTGGTCCCGGTGAAATGCGCGGTCAGCGGCAGCGTGACGGCCACCTTGCCTTCATAAACCGCGAGCGGCTGATCGGCAAATTGAAATTTCCTCCGCACCGCCTGCGGATAAACCGGCTTGCCCACGTCGAGGCCTTCGACTTTCTCCGTGGTCACTTCAGTCGCGATCAAATAAGGGAAGGTCGCCGGATTGGCGTTAACGTGAAACCCTTCGTCGATGTTGATAGGCACACCAATCGTGAGCGTCGCAGTCTGATTGCCGGTCACCGTAACGCCCGCGCCCGCGCCGCCGAGATGCACGACGTTCTCTGATGACGTTACCTGAGGAGGTCCGACGGTTCCGCCGTTTTGGGTCGCCGTCTTCGGCTTCGGACAACCGATGAAACAGAAGAGAACTAGAATCGCGCCACACCAACCAATGATTTTCATTCCTCGCCCTCTTCCTTTCCATCTTTCCCATCGGGCCGTTTGATTCCGAATTTCTCCAAACGATACTGCAAGGTGCGGAACGTGAGGCCGAGCAGCTTGGCGGCCTTTGTGATGTTGTAATCCGTCTGGTCCATCGCCTGAAGGATCAGATTCCTTTCGACTTCTTCGAAATTGATTCCTTCGGCGGGCAGCTTGAAGCCGCCGGTTGCCATGCTCGATGATTCCTGGCGAACCTCCGAAGGCAGATCGTCGGGAGTGATCATGTCGCCTTCGCATAAAAGAATCGCGCGCTCGATGGCTGATTCGAGTTGGCGCACGTTACCCGGCCACCCGTAATCGTTAAGCATCCGCTTCGTTTCCGGCGCGAGACCTTTGATCAGACGCGACGTGTTCCTCGTGTGCTTCTTCAAAAAGTAATCGATCAGCACCGGAATATCTTCGCGACGCTCGCGCAACGGCGGCACGTCGATCGAGAGCACGTTGATGCGATAGTAAAGGTCGTCGCGAAAGCGCCCATCGCCGACCATCGCGCGCAGATCGCGATTCGTCGCTGCGACCACGCGCACGTCCACCGGAAGTTCGAACGTGCCGCCGACGCGCCGAATGCGGCGCTCTTGCAACGCGCGCAAAAGTTTTGCCTGCATGCTGACATCCAGTTCAGCAATTTCGTCGAGGAATAAAGTGCCGCGATCGGCAACCTCGAACAAGCCTTTCTTTTCGGCGTGCGCGCCCGTGAACGAGCCCTTTTCGTGGCCGAATAATTCTGACTCCAGCAGATTTTCATTAATCGCGGCGCAGTTCACTGCCTGAAACATTTCCGACGAGCGCGGTGATTGATTGTGAATCGCGCGGGCAATCAATTCCTTGCCGGTGCCGGATTCGCCGCGAATCAAAACTGTCGAGTTCGACCGCGCGACTTTCAGAATCATCTTCTTGACGGCTTCCATCTTCGGCGAAGCCGAAACAATCTCGACGTCGATCTGGTCGAGCGTTCCTAACGCGCGTTTGATCGTGTGCAGCAGCGCATCGCGATCGAAAGGCTTCTGCAAATAATCGAACGCGCCGCGGCGCAGCGCTTCTTTGGCCGATTCGATCGTGCCGTGTGCCGTCAGCAGAATGACAATGATGGACGAGTCTTGGGCGAGCAGGTGCTGCAAAAGCTCGATGCCGTCCATGCCGGTCATCTTGAGATCGGTTAAGGCTAGATCGAAGCTGCGTTCTTTTGCGAACTTCATCGCCGCTTCGCCTGAGGCGGCCGGCGTCACGTCGTAACCGGCACCCCCGAGAATCTCAGACAGAATGTCGCGTTGCGGTTTGTCGTCATCGACTACAAGGATTGATTTTCGTGGCATAGTTTCCTGTTACGTAGCGCTATGATCTGGTCGCTACGGCCTCCGGTGCTGACACGGGCAACGTTATCGTAAACGTGGTTCCTTCCCCAGGTTTTGATTTTACCGTAATCGTGCCGCGATGGTCGTCGATGGCCTTCTTAACAATCGCCAGGCCCAGGCCAGTGCCGGTCTCTTTCGTGGAAAAATAGGGTTCGAAAACTTTGGAAATGTCTTCGGGCGCGATGCCACGACCTGTGTCAGTTACATCGATGCGCGCGCGGGTGCCACTCTCTTCGCCCGAGAGAACGACGGTCACCTTTCCGCCGTTGCCGTCCATTGCCTGTAGGCTGTTGATGATCAAATTCGTCAATGCCGATCGGACCGATTCCGCATCCGCAGTTACGCGCGGAACCGGCCCTCGAGTTTCGATCGTTGCATCAACGTTCGTTTCCGAAGTTTGCACTTCGAAGATGCGCAGCGCGTCGCGCGCAATCTCTTCGAGATCGAGCGGTTCGGGATTCAACTTCGGCGGCCGTGAATAATTGAGAAACTCGGTAATGCGATCGTTGATGCGCGCTACTTCGGATTTCAGTTGCTTCGTAAGGCTCTCGAATTTTTCCTGCTTCTGCGAGTCAGCCGGCGCAAACGTCGCGCGCAAATGATCGAGTGTCAGATTGATGTAATTCAAGGGGTTCCGAATTTCGTGCGCAATTGCCGATGCGAGACGGCTGACGACGATCGCTTTCTCAGCGTTGTAAAGCTGCGCCTCGAGTTCACGCGTGCGCGCCAGCTTCACGGTCATGTCGTTGAATAGCACGGTGAGTTCGCCCATCTCGTCGCGGCGCTTGAGTGTCGGTACGCGAAAAGAAAAATCGCCGACAGCGACTCGGCGCGCCGCGGTCGATAAGAACTTGATCGGACGCGTGAAACGCCAAACCACAATCGCCGTGAGGGCCGTCGTTATCAAGAGAACTGCCAACGTGTAAAGTTGCGACTGTCTGGTCTGTCGTTCCAGCAAACTCGTGATGCTATTTGCCGAACCCAACACCACGATGACATATCGTCGTCCTTTATCTGTCGTCACCGGAAAATAGAATGCGCCCGGCTGTCCCGCACCCGTCTGCGCTGCGACGTTCATCCCATCCGGCAAGGAAACATTGTCGGATGGAAGTTCAACGGCGCTGCTCAACGGTGGCAGCGAAATGTCTTTTACTTTGATGTAAGTGATCGACTTATCCCAATTTTGGCGAGGGCTTTGGTTGCGATCCAAACTGTCCTTGATGTTTCCTTCTTCATCGACGATCAGCACATTCTTCACGCGTTGCGATTGCTCGCCGAATAAAGGTTGTTTTGCCTGCTCGCGCATCTGATCGAGATACAGATCGCTCGAGAGACTGTTGACTCCCAGCGACACACCCGCCATCACCGCCTGCTGCTGTTCGACGATGAACTGCGTGTTAGTGCGCACCGCGCGCAGGTTCACGTAATACTGGACGCCCAGCGTCAGGACCAGCAGCGCGGCCAGCAAGAGCAGCAGGCGAACTCGGAAGCTGTAAAGGAATCTCGACAAGGCCTTTTGATGCAGCAAAATACGAGCCAGCGGCATCATAAGCACGGCTGATTTTCGTATTGCTGTTTGGTTATGGCGATGTTATAGTTGGCCCGGCTTCAAAGCAAACCCGACTGAAGCCACCCGCGGGAAGCTGGTCCCGCCTCACTTCAGGTTATGGTGGAATTTCGGACTCGGGAAGGTTTTGATCGCCGGAATTTAGTTACCCTTAACGGTTTCTAAAACTTACAAGGACGAACAGCGCGCGTCGCCCCTCGGCGCGCAATCAAAGTAAGCGAGAGTTTTTAGTTCCGCCTCGGATAGAGATCGTATTGCCGAAATTATTCGCGAGGGAGATTGCCTATGAAACTGAATCGTTCCCCAAGGGTTGCAATCATAAGTTTTTCTTTTCTTCTCCTCCTTACACTAATAGGTTCACAGACATTACAAGCTGACGCACGTCCCAAGCATCAACGTGGACGCGCGGCGGCTCGTGGAAAAGCCGCTTCCAAACGAGTAGCGCGCAGCGGAAGACTCTCGCGTCGTGAGCGTCGCGAGTTGGCCCGCTCGGGCCGACGCGGCGGCGGTCGCGCCCACCTGTCGAAACGAGAGAGACGCGCTGAGCAGGCGCGGCTTGCCAGAGAACAGTCTGCCTACATTGCCAAGCTCCAAAGGCGTTCGGGCCGCAAGTTGAGCAAGCGGGAACTCGCAGCCGAGATTCGCAAATTCCAACGCACGCATCGCCGTGATTTGGAAGAAGCTCGCCGTCGCGCCGAAGCTGCGCGCCAAGCGGCGATCGCTCGCCAGCGAGCCATCGACGAAGGCATGCGCAATGAAGCCGAGGCGAATATCGCCAAGGACGACACCACTGGAGAAGATCTGGAAGTGCGCAAAGCCGCCGTTGAGGCGCTTGGCCATCACGCCGGCACAGTCGTGGTGATGGATCCAAAATCCGGCCGCGTTTACACCGTGGTTAATCAGGACTGGGCACTTCGTCGCGGTTTCAAGCCTTGCTCAACGATTAAGCTGGTGACCGGAGTGGCCGGCATTTCGGAAAAGGTTATCCAGCCGGTTGAGACAGTAACCGTTGACGGGAACTATAAAATCAATCTCACCGATGCCCTGGCTCACTCAAACAATCAGTATTTCCAGCGCGTAGGTGGCGAAGTCGGATTCGACAAGATGGTTACGTACGCGCGCGAGATGGGTCTCGGCGAGAAGACGGGAATTAACTACGTCAACGAATACGCCGGACGCGTGCCGCTATACAAATCGGGTTACGCGGTAAACCATATGAGTTCGCACGGCGACGATTTCGAAGTCACGGCGATCCAGTTGGCCACGCTCGTATCCGCGATGTCGAACGGCGGCAAGTTGGTCACGCCGCACGTGCCGCGCACAGTCCAGGAAAACACGAACTTCAAAACGGAGCTTCGGCGCAAGATCAACATCGATGGCCAGGCGTGGAACCGAATGCTTCCCGGCATGATCGGCGCGGTGAATTACGGCTCGGGCCGCAAGGCCTATCGTCCGGAACAAACCGTTGCCGGCAAGACGGGAACCTGCATTGGCCAGGGATCATGGTTGGGCTTGTTCACTTCTTATGCACCCGTGGTTGATCCGAAGCTGGCGGTCGTCGTCATCACCCGCGGCACCGACGCGCACAATCACTTGCCGGCAGCCGTTGCGGGTAACATCTACCGCGCGTTGAGCCCGCGCTTCGGCACGCAGATCAACTTCCAGGTGGCGCAGACTGACGATGATTCGACGCCGGGCAAGGACAAGAAGGCAGCGGCGCTCGACGAGGAAGCTCAGGAAACCAAGGCCGCGACTGAAGCTGAAGAAAATGGTGACGATGCTGCGGCAGCCGCCGACAAGACGAATGCGAATACGGCGGACACCAAAGCGAACGCCACGACTCCCGAATCAAAGAGCAAGGTCAAAGCTACCGTGATGCCGATCGAGAACAAATCAAAGGGAACAACCAAAACGGCCCCGGCGTCTAAGAAGCCGGAGACGAATGAGCCCAATGATGGTCGGCCGCGGAAGATTCAACCGGATCAGCCGTAATACGATAGCGCAGGTCGCTGCGCGGTTTTCGCACGACTAAACAACTGCCGAACTCTCGTGATTAGTTTGCGAGAGTTCGGCATTTTTCATGTGATCGCAAAACGGCCCGATGTCCGCGCAATTCCAGCTTGACACTTGAGCCGATGTTGCACGATTATTGCCGCTCTGCATCACTGGTGATCCCCCGGAACAACAAAGCAGTTCGCTGTTAGTGACAACGAGCGGCTCGCCAATTGCATCTTACGAATCGCGCCTTTGGAGGCACATGCAACTCTTCCGACGTTGCATCGCAGAAATAAGAATTCGAGCGGAGGCATTTACTAAAACAATGAAACGAACTATCAAAATGATGGCACTCGCTGCCGCGATAGCTGCATTCGCCGTGCCCGCGTTGGCCCAGTCGAAAGAGTGCAACGACGAGAACAAGGGCGCGTGGTACAAGACCTTTTACGATAATTTCAGAGGGAGTGCCGAGCAGCAAAAAACCGCGGTTGATGCGGCCAACACTTATATTGCCGCTTGCCCTGCCGATCCTGCCGACAAACAGCGCGACTACATGCAGAAGTTTGTTGACAAGTGGAACGCGATTCACGCCGATCTTGATCTCGCGAATAAATTCCAGGATGCGGTAAACCAGAAGAACAACAGTCAAATCATCGCTTTAGGGAGACAGGTAGCAGAAAAGAAGCCTGATAACGCAGCAGTTGTTTACATCCTCATGGCAGGCACTGGTCTTAGCGATGCGAACTTGCTTAGCGATGCAGGTCAATCTGCCAAGAAAGCAATCGAGTTGATAGAAGCCGGCAAGCCATTCGAACCAGCTTATAAGACCAAGGATCAAGCCCTGGCCGCGATGAACTACATAGTCGCTAAGAGCCTTGCGAAATCAGATCCAAACGGGGCCATCACTTACTTTGTGAAAGCAGCGAAGTACGAGAGCGATCTGAAGAAGAACCCGGTGTTTTACAACGAACTCGCAACAGCTTACGGCGAGGGACCCGTTGACAAGTACGCCAAGGAATACAAAGCGGTTGCTGATGCGGGAAAATCGGTGGACAGTCCCGAAGCTAAGTTGGCGGTAGCAAATTTGAATCAGGCACTCGATCGCCAGATTGATGCATTCGCGCGTGCGGCTGCGGCCAGCTCGAGCGAAGCTGACAAGAAGGCATTCATGGATGTACTCGCTGCCGTTTACAAGGATCGGAATAAGAAGGATCCGGCCGCGGGTGAACTGAACACTTTGGTCGCTTCAGCGCTGTCGAAGCCGATACCTGAACCGCCAACGCCGATCACCACGGTGCCTGCTGCGACGCCGGCTTCCACTCCGGCGACGAACGGAACGAACGGAACCAATGGCGGCAGCGGCAACGGTACGGCGATGAGTAACGGCAGCGCCGCCGGCAACGGTGCGGCCAAACCGGCGACTTCGAACAGCATGACGGGCGGGTCGGCCAAGCCGGCCTCGAGCCCGACTCCGATGAACAAAAAGCCGCGCAGCTAACTTTGTAGCTTCAACGGCGCGCGCGTTTTCATTGCGCATCAACGCCGAATGCATCGTCAGTTTCGACGCTGCGTTCGGCGTTTTGCTAGAATCCACACGAGTGAAATCAATCGGCCTCGACAATCCGGAACAGCTCGAACAGATTCTGAATTATCGCTTTCGCGATCGCGCTTACCTGGCGCAGGCGATGACGCATCGTTCGTGGGCGCACGAACAAGTCTCGCCGCGCGCCGGATCGCAAGCGCGCAATCTGCACAACGAAGCGCTTGAATTTCTTGGCGATTCGATTCTCGGGTTAATCGTCGCGGACTATCTCTTCAGAGCTTATCCAAACGCGTCGGAAGGCGAGTTGTCCCGCATGAAGCACCGGCTGGTGAGCGCGCCGACGCTCGCGAAAGCTTCGATTGGATTGAAGCTGGGCGAGTTCGTTCGCTTCGGTCGCGGAGAAGAGAAGAGCGGCGGGCGGCGTAAGCATGCTCTGCTGGCTGACGTTTTCGAAGCTGTCACCGGCGCGATCTTTTTGGACGGGGGATTGGAAGCAGCCATCGAGTTTGTGCATCACGCGCTCGGCGAAGAATTGCGCGCAGCCGATCCGGTCGCGGCTGCCGCGGCCGATCCGAAGACGATGCTCCAGGAGAAGTTGCAGGCGACGCCTGAACCGGCGCCGCAATACACGGTCGTGGAAACTCTCGGGCCGCCACACAAGCGCATGTTTCATGTCGAGCTGAAATGGAATGGCGGCACCGCGCGCGGCGAAGGTCAGACGATCAAAGCGGCGGAAGCGGCCGCCGCGCAGGAAGCCTTGAAGCAGATGGCGGCGAAGGAATCGCTCGCTTGACCGGCAATTGAGCAACCTCTACGATGGCCGTAATGAATGAACCGGTGACGACAGAGAAGAAGATCGCGGATAAGCCGGAAGTGTTTGCGGCTCGCTCAGTGAAGCCGAATGGTCGCGAGCGCGACGTGCAAGAAGAAAAAGAAACGGAGGCCTCAGGCCCTCCGAAGACCGTTATTCGCGAGTACTTCGAATCGGCAGTGGTCACCGTGATCATGGCTTTGTTCGGCATGACGTTCGTGGTCCAAGCCGTCAAAGTCCCGACTGCGTCGATGGAAAACACGATCACCGTCGGCGATCATCTGCTGGTCAACAAATTCATCTTCGCGCCGGGGCCGACTTTTCCGCTCCTGCCGCAGCGCGACATCCGTCGCGGCGACATCATTGTCTTCAAGTATCCCGGCAATCCTTACAATCAGGAACGTGACAAAGACGAGGACAACATCCCTTTCAAGGTGAATTACGTGAAGCGCGTCATCGGCCTGCCGGGTGATGAAGTGGAAGTCAAAGGACTCCGTGTTTACGTGAACGGATCGCCGTTGCCGGAACATATCATCGCGGTTGATGGACGCCAGGCGCAGATGAATCAGAAGGCGCCGCTGAAGATCGTCGGCGAAGAACCGCGCAAGCCGGAAGATCGCTATGACGTTTACTACTTTGAGCAGAATGTGGACGCCGATCGTCAGGGGCACAAGCTGCCGCCGAGTTCCGACTTTAATTTCGCGGTCAAGGGCAAGCCTGAAAAGGTGCCGGCGAATTCATATTTTGTGATGGGCGACGACCGCGACAACAGTCTCGACAGTCGCGCATGGGGTTTCGTGCCGCGCGAACTCGTCATCGGCCGCGCCATGTTTGTTTACTGGTCGTACGACGAAACAAAATCGTTCACCAGCCCTCTTGATTTCTTCACCAACACGCGATGGAGCCGCACCGGAACGATGGTGAAATGAAGAAGTGATGAGTCATGAGTCATTAGTCGTGAGTAAGCCGCCGATTTCTGACTCATCACTCATCACTATCTTTTGTGTTTCAGCGACTAACATCGAAAGAATTCTGGGTTCGCGTCTGGACGCGCTCCGAAGAAGATGAAGTCCTCGGTCGCTCAGCGCAACTCTCTTACTATTTCCTGCTCGCGCTTTTCCCGCTGCTGATTTTCCTGATCACGCTGTTTGGTTATTTCAATGGTGGCGCGCGCCTGCAACACCGATTGATTTCGTATCTTGGCGACGTGATGCCGCCGGCGGCTTTGCAACTTGTCGTGGTGACGCTGGCGGAAGTTACCAAAGCGCGCGGCACCGCGAAGCTTTCATTCGGCTTGTTGTTTGCGCTCTGGGCTGCCTCAAACGGGGTTAATGCTTTAGCGCAGGCGCTCAACGCCGCTTACGATGTTCCTGAGACCCGGCCCTGGTGGAAGGTGCGCTTGATCTCGATCGGGTTGACCGTTGCCTTGGCGGTGCTGATTCTGACGGCGCTGCTGATCGTTTTATACGGCGGACACTTTGGCGTGGCCGTGGCGGCGATGATTCACGAGGGTCGCGCCTTTGCAGCTTTTTGGCGCGTGGTGCAATGGCTGATCGCGCTCACCTGCGTCTTCGTGGCATTCGACATGATTTATCGCTTCGTGCCGAACGTCAGATTCAAGCGGCAGGGCAAGCGTCTGCCGCGATCCGATTTTCGCCGGCGTTGGTTTTCGCCGGGCGTGATGATTGCGCTGATCCTGTGGTTGTTGGTGTCGCTGCTGTTTCGTTTGTACCTGCACTTCTTCAACTCGTACAGCGCGACCTATGGATCGTTAGGCGCGCTAATTA
>JAJPKD010000273.1 GCA_021323895.1 Acidobacteriota bacterium
CCGCCGCCACCGCCGCCGCCACCACCAAAGCCACCAAAACCTGCGGGCGGACGAATCGGTTCACCGCGCAAATTCCACTGAATGCGGTTGAGACCAGCGTCCTTCGTGCCCGTAAGCGTGCGCACGACTTTGCCCGTGTAGTCACTGATCGTGATCTTCACGTCAGTCGTGGCGGCGGATTTCAGGTAGTAACTGATCGCGGTACCGGGTTGCGGATTCGGCGCGCGGAACCACTTCGATCCGCCGGTGTATCGGCTCAATCGAACATCGTTGTACCAGAGTACGCCGGGGCGAACATCGAACAGGACTATGTCGTTGTTCTGTGTCTTTCCGAGTTGTTGGAGCGCGCTAATGTCGTCGAGGATGTAAATGCCCCGACCGTGCGTGCCAATGACCAAATCATTCTCGCGGGGATGCACGAGGATGTCGTCAACGCGAACGCGCGGCATACCTGACATGAATTCTTTGTATGTCTTGCCGCCATCGATTGAAACGTAGAGCCCGAATTCAGTCCCCACGTACAACAGGTCTTTGTTTTTCGGATCTTCCCGAATCACATTGATGTTGCCTCGTCCTGGCAAGTCGTTCGTAATGTTTGTGAACGTGGCGCCGTAATCGCGCGTCACGTAGAGGTACGGCTTGAGGTCGTCGAAGCGATGACCATCGACCGATACATAAGCCGTGCCGGCGTCGAAATGTGACGGCTCGACGCGCGTGATGTGGTAAAGCTCACCGGCTTTGCTGGCCAGGACCGGAATGTTCTTGGCGACATTCGTCCAATTCATCCCGCCGTCACGGCTGATTTGAACATTGCCATCGTCGGTGCCTGCCCAAAGAATGCCCGGCACGACCGGTGATTCGCCGATCGTTACGACATAGCCGTAACTAGTGTAGCCGTCATTCTTCGAAGCCATCGGCTCGCTGCCCTTGACTCCCATGATTGAGAGCGTGTTGCGATCGATGTGCTTGCTGAGATCCGTTGAAGCGGTCCAGTGATCGCCGCGATCGAGCGACTTGAAGAAGCGATCGCCGCCGACATAAAGCACACTTGCATTGTGCGGTGACATAATGATCGGCGTGTTCCAGTAAAAGCGATACTGCTCAGTCGGCGCTGGAGGCGGAACGACGTTCGTGGGTGCGAATGCGCCACCGCCAAAACCGCCGAAACCTTGCTGCGCCGCAAATGCTGCGAGCGCCGCCTGCGGATCCTGATTGGCTTCGGGACTGGGGGAAGCGGCTGCCGCTGCACCGCCACCTTGTCCACCGCGGCGGCCACCGCCTCCGCCGCCACCACCGCCACCGCCTCCGCGGCGTTGCTGTGTGCGCGGTCGAATGCTGGTGCTGCGACCCGTGCGCATGTCGATGCGGGCCATCGCTCCGTTCTGAGATTCGGAATAGATAATGTACGGATCGTTCGGATCGGCCTGCGAGTAGAAGCCGTCGCCGCCGCCAGTGCGGAACCAATCAGCATTCGTGATTCCCAGGTTGCTGCGCGTCTGGCTCGGCCCGCCCCACGAACCGTTGTCCTGCAACCCGCCATACACGTAGTAAGGCCGTCGCATGTCAACGGCGACCGCATAGAACTGCGTGGCTACGATGCCGGTGTTGACGAACTCCCAAGTGTCACCTTGATCGTAGCTGACGTCGAGTCCGCCGTCGTTTCCGATCATAATGTGCTTGCCGTTCTTCGGATCGATCCAGATCGCGTGATGATCGCTGTGAGCAATCCCCGGCTGCAGAGACTTGAAGGTCTTACCGCCATCGGTGGATCGGCTGAAATTCAAGCCGCCGACGAAAACATTTTCGGCATTCGAAGGATCGACGCGAATCTGGCTGTAGTACATCGGTCGATTGTTCTCATTGCAATTATTCAGATTGAAACAACTCGCCACGACTTTCCACGTTTTGCCGCCGTCATCTGATCGCCACACGCCATGTTTCTTCGGATCGGGGGTCGGTGAAGCTGACGGTGTGGGCGTCGGCGTGGGTGTTGGTGAAGCGCCACCACCGCCGAAGGTTTGTTCTTCGCCGCCAGTGCCGGTGCTGGCTCCTACTTCGATCTGAGCGTAAACGATTTTCGGATTTGATCGGGCTACATCGATGCCGATGCGGCCCAGCAACCCTTCGGGAAAGCCACTGCCTTGAATTCGCGTCCACGTCTTGCCAGCGTCGGTCGTTTTCCAAAGACCCGAACCGGGGCCACCGCCATTGAATCCCCACGACGTGCGGCGACGTTGATATGAAGCGGCGTAAAGCGTCTTGTTATCGACGGGATCCATTACCAAATCCGTGAACCCGGTATCTTCATCGATGAACTTCACATTGTTCCAGGTCTTTCCGCCGTCCGTTGTCTTGTAAACGCCCCGTTCCTTGTTTGGTCCAAACAGATGACCCAGCACCGCCACGTAAACGACGTTCGGATCTTTCGGATCAATCACGATGCGCGGGATGGCCTGCGAGTCTTCCAGGCCCATCCGCGTGAAGGTTTTGCCAGCGTCCGTCGATTTGTAGATGCCGTCGCCGAAGCTGGAGCTTTGGCGATTATTGGCTTCGCCGGTTCCAACCCAAACGATGTCAGGATTCGAAGGCGCAATGGCGATGTCGCCAATCGACGCAGTCGAATAAGTGTCAAAGATAGGCGTGAACGTCGTGCCGTTGTTCGTTGTCTTCCAGACGCCGCCGGTCGCCGCTCCGATGTAGCAAATGTACGAGTTGTTCTCAACGCATTGAATGTCGTCGATGCGGACGCCCATGCTCGCCGGCCCTATGCCGCGAAACACGAAGCGCTTGAGCATCGGGTCGCTCGACCAATTGATCGGCGTCGGCGTCGGACTCGGAGTTGGAGTTGGTGTGGCCGACGCGGTGGAGGCAGGCGATTGGCCTTGCACCGGCGCGAACGGCCGCGACGTGGCTGGCTTCTCAGCATGGACGGCCAGAGCGCCCAACGTAATTACCATCAAAGCCAGCGCGCAGATTGATACAACGAGCCCGCCGATGTCGCGAGCAGAACGACACGTCTGTTTCATTGGGGAAATTCCTTTCAAAATCGATTGTGGTTGAAACTACAGGTAGCGACTGCCGAAGAAAACTGTTAACAAACCTATGACGCGGCAATTTCGAATCCGTTTACAGGTTATCCAGCCAGAGCGCGGAAAGATTTATCCGATCACGACCGCGGAGTCAAATTCTTTTTTTGACACCCACCGCGACCGTTGACGCCACGCACCGCATAGATGCTTGCTGCGCGCGTCTCTCATACTTTTTGTGAAATGAAGGTTGTAAAGAAAGCTTGACGATTCGCGGTCGCGTGTCTAAAATCCGACTCGACCCTCTTGAGTGATTCATGTTACCCCGGACACAACGTCAGAAAGAAGTTCTCGACTACATCACTCGGTTTCTCGCCAAACACGGTCACGAACCTTCGTACGCACAAATAGCGAGGCACTTCGGCGTTAGCTCGAAAGCTACGATCGCCAAACATATCGGCGCGCTTGAGAAGCGCGGCCTGATTAAGCGTGGCCACGACGACGGCGCGTTCACATTGGCTGTGAACATGGGAGACGTCGCGGCGGATGCAGTGTGCGAGGTGCGTCTGGTCGGACGCATTGCCGCCGGCGCTCCGATCGACGCCATCGAAGATACTGAAATGATCTGTGTGCCGCGGTTTCTTCTCGGCCGAGTTCGTCCCGAGCGAATCTATGCGTTGAAAGTTAAAGGCGACTCGATGATCGACGAGCACATCTGCGACGGAGACATTGCCTTGATCGAGAGTCGCAACGAGGCTCGCGATGGAGAGATCGTGGTGGCTTTGGTCGATCAAGCACGCGCCACGCTTAAACGCATCTTCAGATTTGGCGATGAAGTTGAACTGCGGCCGTCGAACACTCAATTGCAGCCGCTTCGCCTGCATGCCTCTCGCGTTCAAATTCAGGGCATCTTCCGCAGCCTAATGCGGCCCAACGCGTAATTCAATCCCTGAAACTCTTCAGTTTTACTAGCGTTTTCGCCTGTTTGTCGGCTTGTGCACGACTGCGTCCGTATCTGCTTCGAACTCGAATCGACAGTCAGTCGCTTTCTTGTCCTGGCGCATGCCAATAAAGACCGGATGGCGCAGCCGTGTGTCCGCCGTCCATTCTGAGAACTTCACTTCCGCGACGAGTTTTGGTTTGAGCCATTGAACCGGTTCATTCGTTTTAGGCACCGCGACGAACGGACTCTTCTCTGATTTCAGCGGCTGCATCAGTTTGTAAGTCGAGGCCAGTGTCTTTTCATTAAAGCCCCCGCCGATGTGCGCGACGTAATGCAGCTCGTCGTCGCGATAAAGCCCGCAAACCAGCGATCCAAAATGTGAACGAGTCCCGCGGGGTTCGGTATAGCCACCGATGACTACTTCCTGTCGCATGATGGTTTTGACTTTGAGCCAATCCGAGCTGCGCTTCTGCACGTACTTGCTCGCGGCACGCTTGGCCATCATTCCTTCGAGATGAAATTTTTCGATCTCGCGGAAGAACGCTTCGCCGTCACCTTCAACGTGTTCGGACAGTCGTATGACGTTTGATGGAAGAAGGATTTCGGCGAGCTTGGCCTTGCGCTCAACCACGCTGCAGTTCATTAAGTCGTAACCATCCACGTACAGCAGATCGAAAACAAAATAGACGATCGGTGGCCGGCGCGCGCCTCCCTTTCTCTGCAGCAGTTGAAAGCGCGGCACGCCATGACTGTCGAGGGCGCAAATCTCGCCATCCAGGATCACTTCCTTTGCTCCGATCTGTTTCGCGACCTGAGCGAGTTCCGGATATTGAGGCGTCATCTCTATTTGATTGCGCGAGACAAAACGTGCTTTGCCATTTTTGATAAAGCAGACAGAGCGAAAGCCATCCCACTTGGTTTCGAAAATCCAATCGGGATCGGAGAACGGATCATCAACCAGTGTCGCAAGCATTGGCTTGATCACCGACGGCATGCGTGATTTGCGCGCTGCTCCACAAATCCCGGA
>JAJPKD010000190.1 GCA_021323895.1 Acidobacteriota bacterium
CTCCGAGAATTTGCAGCAAGCCCTCCTCGCCGGGCGCAGCCACGATGCACGTGACCTTGCTCGTGCCGATGTCGAGTCCGATTGTGTGGTTAGTGCGTTTAGCCATCGCCCTCTTCGCTCACAAATCCGTCAGTGAAGTCGCAGCGCCGCGGGCTTCACGTCCTTCGCTCGATCGCTATTCTTCGCGTTCTTTGGCGCATCATTCTTACCAGGTTTTTCGGAATTTGGTTTTGTTGCTGCATCTTTCTTCGCCGCATTCGGCTTTGCCTCGACTTTGCTCGTCGCGTTCCCGGTCTTGTTTGAAGTATTCGGAGCAGCGTTGTTGCTCGTATCACTGTTTGGAGTAGCCGCATCGCTCGTCGTTTTGCTGCCTGAGCTAAATCCGATAACGACGCGGCCCGTCTGCAAATCGACATAAGTGATCGCTGAACCGCGCGCGCTCTGCTTGTACATGTCGAGCGCTTCCAACGCGATCTTCAGACGCTTGCCGGGCTCTTGCGATCCGAGCCGCACTTCGATCTGCGAATCCCCGCCGGCAAGTTGCGCCCGCACGTCACGAACATCGATCAGCGTCACTTCGCTCACCCGTTCAGACAAACCGGCTGCGTCCCATTCACGAACCAACTCTTGATATTTCTTGATGCGCTCGATGTTTTCTTTTCGAGCATCGTCGGTTCCCTCTTCGCTCCAACCGCGAATGAAGAATGTCGGCATGAGATCGTCCGGCTTCATCTCGCCCAGCATCACGCCGTCATCATCGACCCAAACGAAATGACCAGCTGATGTGCGCACGACGGCAATTGGCACACGCTCAGTAACGCGAACACGTAAGCCGTCCGGAAGCACCCGACTAACCACGGCGCGGCGAACGCCTGGCAAATGGGTTAGTTCGTTGCTGATTGCGTTCAAATCAGCGCGCCAGACTCCGGTTCGGGTGGCAGCTCGTCGGGTCATCGCTTCGATCTCTTCCGCGGACGTCCGCGACGTTCCAGTCACATCGATCGAATGGACCTGAAACAGCGACGCCGAAGCGGCAACTCGATAGCCAACGATGAGCGTGATCAGAATGAGCACTGCGAGCACGACCTTCAGAGCCTTAGGTACGTAAGCGAACAACGCGCGCGGCGAAAAGTTCGTGCGACTCGCGCTCGATCCGTCGCGCCGAGCAGGTCGCTGCACAAAACCCTTGGTTTGAGCCGCTGAGCGTCGCACGCCCCTGGGGGAAATGACTTGTTCTTTCATGATTTGTCCCACCCACCCGCTACCGCAGGTGGTACTGACTGCTACTTACTACTCCACAACTCAACTTCGTATTCCAGATCGATGCCATGCTCTCGCTTCACGCGTTCGCGAATTTCTTCGGCGAGCGCCAGCGCATCAGCGGCTTTCGCGTCTTCGCCTTCAGTAACAATGAAATTGGCGTGCTTCGGCGAAACAACTGCCCCACCACGTCGAGTCCCCTTCATTCCCAAGTCGTCGATCATCTTGCCGGTGCCGATAGGACTCGATGGCGCATTCTTGAAAAAGCATCCGGCTGAGCGCGTACCGTGCGGCTGTGTAGTCATGCGCTGACTCTTCGCCTTTTCCATTCGCTCGGCAATTGAATTTGGGTCGTCCGGGTGAAGCCGTAAGGTCGCTCCCAACAACAACTCACCTTCGCGAAACGAAGTGTGCCGATAGTTCCATTGCACTTCACTCGCGGGCATCTCATGAACGCGACCATCTCGCGCCACGCGAATTGTTTCGACGACGGTTCCGATCTCCTGGCCATACGCGCCAGCGTTCATCCATAGGGCACCGCCAACCGTGCCGGGAATTCCGTTCAGCCCTTCGATCCCTGACAAGCCCTGGCGCGCGGCATCGACGCAAAGTCGGGGCAGCGAATAACCCGCGCTGATTGAAACTCGATTGGCGTCGAAGATTGGATCGGCTTTGAGCTCCTTCAAACTAACGATCACGTAATGATGTTCACCGTCATCAGCCAGCACGTTGCTTCCCGATCCGAGTGGTCGCCACGCGATCCCATTCTGCTCTAATTCATAGACCAACTTCGCCGCTTGTTCTTCGGTTTGCGGGGACAGCACCCAATCGATCGCGCCACCGACGCGCAAGCTTGTTAGCTCGGCAAATTTCTTGCCACGTTCAGCGCGCACCCCAAGCCCCGTCGCGATCGATTCGATCGCCGCATCACGCTGAGTCAGCTCAGAGTCTCTATCTTCCACAACCATCATAAAATCATGCGTTCGTCGCCGCGTCTTCGTGCAACAGCGACAACAATTGGTCGCCGGCGCGATGCACCGAACCCGCGCCGAGCGTAATCACCAAATCTCCCTCGCGCACGTGCTGAAGCAAAATCTCTGGACAACCCTCCAACGCTCCGACGTACTCGGCGTTTTTATGGCCGTAGCTTTTGATCCTTCCGGTCAGGACTTCAGCGTTGATGCCCTCGATCGGATTCTCGCTCGCAGCATAGATATCAGTCACGAACAAGACATCGGCGTTATTGAAGGCGCTTGCGAATTCATCCATTAAGTCGTTCGTGCGCGAGTAGCGATGCGGCTGGAAAAGCACGACGATTCTTCGATTGGGCGCGCTGGTCCTAGCGGCGCTCAACGTGGCTTTGATTTCGGTGGGATGATGACCGTAATCATCAACGACGGTAATGCCTTTCTCTTCACCTTTGAATTGGAACCGTCGATCAGCTCCGCTGAATTCGGACAAAGCATGCGCGATGGTGTCAAAGGGCACGTCCAGTTCCAGCCCAACCGCGATCGCCGCGAGCGAGTTATAGACGTTGTGTTTGCCGGGCACGTGTAGCGTTACTTTGCCCAGCACGTCAACGCCCTTCAGCACCGTGAAACTGGATCCGAATGAGTGATCGAATTGAATTTCGTGCGCCGAGATATCGGCTTGCGCGCTCAGGCCGTAGGTAATGCGGCTGCGCGCGACTTTGGGAATCACCGCTTGCACGTGCGGATCATCGAGACAAAGAACCGCGGCGCCGTAAAACGGTACCTTGTTCACAAAATCGGCGAAGCAGCGACGCACGTCTTCCATGTCGTGGTAGTAATCCATGTGTTCGCGATCGATGTTCGTCACGACGGCGATCATCGGGGTCAGCATCAAAAACGAGCGATCGCTTTCGTCAGCTTCTACGACCATCAACTCGCTCTTGCCGAGCCGCGCGTTCGATCGATAGGAACGCACGATACCGCCGACTACGAACGTAGGATCCAGACCGGCAATGCCGAGCACGGTGGCGACCATGGAAGTCGTCGTCGTCTTTCCATGCGAACCGGCCACGGCTACCGTGTAAGGTTTCATGCGCATCAATTCGGCGAGCATCTCCGCGCGCGGAATGACCGGAATTGAGCGACGGCGCGCTTCGATTATTTCGGGATTGTCGTCGCGGACCGCTGTTGACCGAACGACTACGTGCGCGTCGCCAACGTTCTCTGCCGCGTGGCCTTCAGTGACTTCGACAGCCAGCGCTTCCAGGCGGGCGGTTACTTCCGACTTCTTCAGATCAGAGCCGCTGACGCGAAAACCAAGGTTAGCCAACACTTCGGCAATGCCCGACATGCCAATGCCGCCGATGCCCACAAAATGAATGTGTTGGAAAGGTCTGAACATAAAAATCAGTAGGCAGTGGGCAGCAGGCAGTTGGCAGAAAACCGTCGCTGCAGACTGAACCTCGAATAATTCAATAGAGTACCCAATGCCTTCTGCGTTCTACTTACTGCCTTCTGCTTACCGTCTTCTCTATTAGATCAACCGTCACCGCC
>JAJPKD010000010.1 GCA_021323895.1 Acidobacteriota bacterium
ACGCACGTGATGTCGCTGGCAGTCGGCTCGCAGGGAGAATTGTTCGCGGGTACCGATCCAGGCGGACTGGTCCTGCGAGTTTCGCCGGAAGGAAAGGCCTTCGCCGTCCTGGATTCTTCGCTGCGCGAAATTCATGCGTTGGCAGCGGGGCCAGATGGTTCGATCTATGCATTGGCATTGGGTGACGCTGCGGCGACTACCAAAACGAGCACATCGACGAGCGCCGCTACGGATGCCTCTACAGTTGCCGCGGCCGTAGCCACCGCAATTACGAGTACAGACGAGGCAACCGCCCAAGCAGCGCAAGCTCCACCCACTCGCAGCCGGAACGATCTTTCAAATGCGAAAAGCGCCGTCTATCGAATATTGCCGGATGGCGGCAGTGATGTTGTCTGGAGTTCGACTTCGATAACCGGTTTCGCGGTGCTGGCCTCGCGTGGCAGCGTTCTGGTGGGAACCTCAGACAAAGGACGAATCTATTCAGTCACTGACGACGGTCGCGACACTCTGTTGTTGCAGTCCTCTGAAGGGCAAATCTCGTCGTTGGTCGCGCGCGGCTCAGATGTCTTTGCCGCATCAAGTAATCAAGGGAAACTCTTTCGCTTTGGTGATGCGCCGGTACGGGAAGGGAATTACGAATCGCCGGTGCGCGATGCGAAACTGGCGGCGACTTGGGGCAGAATCTGGTGGCGCGGTAGTGGTCCGATTGAATTGCAAACGCGCAGTGGAAACAGCGAGCGCCCTGACGCAACGTGGAGCGATTGGAGCGGCCCGTATAGCGACGCCAGTGGGACGCAAATCGCCAGTCCCAAAGCTCGCTTCATTCAGTGGCGCGCAACTTTGCGCGCGGGCACTGGGCGCGGTGAGGCTAAGCTGGAGGATGTCAGTCTTGCTTATTTGCCGCGCAACGTCGCGCCTGAAGTTCTTTCGATCACAATCCTGCCGCCGGGTGTAGCTTTGCAGCAGCAGATTCAGATCCAAGTTGATCCGAACATCGAAGCTTCCGGGCTCGACACATCGTTATTCGGAATCATCACGCAAGCGCCTCCGCGTCGTTTGTACCAACGTGGCGCGCGCGCGCTGCAATGGCAAGCCGAGGATCGCAACGGCGACACGCTCGAGTACGCCGTTTTCTATCGATCGCTGAACGAGACAACGTTTCGTTTGCTCAAGGATCACATTCGTGAAACTTTTTACACCGTCGATGGCGCGAGTCTCGCGGATGGCCGATACATATTCCGAGTTGTCGCATCCGATGAACTGGATAATCCGGTTGGACTCGCCGCAACGTCTGAGCGAATCAGCGAGCCAGTTGACATCGATAATACGCCGCCAGTAATCCGTTCGGTGGGCCAACCTCAGGTTAATGGTGATCGAGTGCGCGCGGTATTTGATGTTGAAGACGCTACCGGCCGCGTGAAACGCGCGGATGTCAGTTTCGACGGAGGACCGTGGCGGGAGGTATTTCCTGATGATGGAATCGCGGACGGTGCTAAGGAACGGTATTCGCTCGATTTGACGATGACCGGTCCCGGCGAGCACACAATTTCATTGCGAGCATTCGATAACAGCAATAATGTGGGTAATATCAGCGTCACATATCGGCGATAACGGGCACGATATGGTGCGAATTGAGGGATGTGTGGCGTCCGTTTCGCCGGCTTAGGCGGACCCGGATTTCACGCTAAACGGACAATTTGAACGGCGTTATCTCAATCTTGACGAACTTTTGTCTCTTGCAGAACGTCAAATGACAGGTACTTGGCATCGAGTTTGCTAAAATCAAGGCAGCGCAGCTCCCCGCCTCTCCCGCGTGAATACGCAAAAACACGGAGGCGGCAAGTGGTGATGAAACGATTGCGAAGCATTTTGGCGGTAGTTTTGATGGCGATGGCGCTGTCGTTTTCGGCTTTTACGATAACGACCGCGTTCGGGCAAAATAACGATAATCGCCCTCCCAAGGAACGTGCGAAGGTTCCTGAGCGCGACAAACCACCGCCGAGCAACAGCAACAATAGCCAAAACAACACGAACCGGCGTAAACCTTAATTACTGGGAACGCCAAGCAGAAAAAACAAAAACCCGCGAGACACCTCACGGGTTTTTCTTTGTCAGACGTTAGAAAGAAATGTTGGTGCCCGCTAGTAGATTCGAACTACTGACCCCTCGCGTGTGAAGCGAGTGCTCTACCGCTGAGCCAAGCGGGCATACCTTTTGTAAGTCGTTATCTTACCGCAACTCGCTCGCGAGTCAACCGCGTACCCTTTCGGTTGCTGGCTCGGTATCCTTCTTGTCTCATTCATCTATTTTCGCAAGATCAAACACATCTCGTGAAACAATCTAGGACCACGCCTTCAGAATCTAATCCATGCCTCGCTCCCCAAGACGCGATGCACTTCTTTCTCACCGCTCTTCCGCGAATGATGCGAGGGCGCTTTCGCTCGGGATGATCACGCGGCGTCCCCCAACAGTGATCAATCCTTCATGCTGAAGCCGGGTGAAGGCGCGAGAGATAACTTCGCGAACTGACCCGACACGCGCGGCGATTTGCTGATTCGTTTGTGTCAAGGTCAGTACGAATCCATTCTGGCTGCGCGTCCCGTTCTGCCGGGCTTCGTTGAGCAGAAAGCGGGCGAGCCGCTGGTCAACCTCGCTCAATGAAAGCGCTTCAACCAAAGCCGCGCACCTCCTCAGCCTTTCGGACAGTAGTCTAAGCGCGGCCAGCGGAATCTGCGGATGCTCGAGGCAGAGCCTTCGCACGTCCCGCTTGTCGATAAAAAGAACTGTGGTTAGTTCTTCAGCCGCAACCGTTGAGGGATAGGTCCCATCGTCGAAGACCGGCATTTCAGCGATCGTCGCACCGGCGCGCTCGATATGAATGACCTGTTCGCGACCATCAGGATTTACGCGAAACGCTCGCACCGCGCCTTCAGCGATCACATACATCCCGTTCGCTTCATCGCCGGCCACGAACAGAATTTCATTCTTTTGAAAGTTGCGCTCGAAAGCGCGTTCTGCCAACGCGCTCAATGTCTGAGCGTCGAGTTCGGCGAATAGCTTCGTGCGTTTGAGTGCGGCTATTTTGTCGACTCTCATGCCGAAACATAATCAGACGGGATGACGGTTTATTCAAGCTTTCGCCAAGAGGGCGTCCTCTATTGGTGTGACAAAAGTCATATCTGAACATGAACTCGTTGCCAGAGAATGCGCGGACTCGACTTTTTTTGAGGAGGCGATTCCTTATGTTTCAGATCAATCAGCGGTTCATACCTGACTTCACGAAGCCGCTCGATCTGCTAGTGCATTGTCACGAGAATATTGAGAGACAATTGGAAGCGTTGGCCCGCGCGGCCGAAGTGCGTCGAGTGGGGGATTCGCTGAACACGGCGCAAGCCTTTGCGGCGATCGATGCAGCCTGCAAGCATTTTGCCGTCGCCGGAATCAGGCACACGGCAGACGAGGAAGAATCTCTCTTTCCGCGTCTGCGAAAATCAGAAACCAGCGCGGGAGACGAAGCGCTCGCGGCGATGAGCGAGCTTGAGTCCCAGCATCGCACGGCCGAAGACATGCACCGGCAGTTTGATGAATTTGTTTTGTCTTTGCCGCGCGACGGGTCGGCCGACACCAGAGAATTGGATTCGTTTGGCGAAATGACGGCGGAGCTAGCGGCGTTCTATCGTCCGCACATTTTCATGGAAAACAATTTGGTCTTTCCCATCGCCGGCCGAATCTTGTCGGACGGCGAAATTCATGCACAGGGAGAAGAGATGCGCGAACGCTGGAAAGACATCCTGCAGAAAATCAACGCCACGGCAGCGAATGTTTCACCATTGCCCGGGTAGCAGATGAAGCGGAAATCTCCACAGTAACGCATCATGCGATGAGTAACTTTCCTCAAACCTCGAAGACAACTGCGTGACCTTCCACAACTCCGTGATTGATCAAATTCAGTCTTAACCCTTCCAGCAGTCGAATCCGTGACAAAAGTCACTGCTCTTTCCACAAAGCTGGCCTAGGCTTCATCGAGTTCTAATCGTAAATCACTTTCGGTGCAGCGCTTGCTTAGCGACTAGCGAATCGAGCCAGCCAACTCTGTCTATGAGTGAGCCCAAGTACAAGACGCTTGTGCCCGACATCGAATTCTGGAAGGGCATGATTCCGTGCCAGGCGGCTTGCCCGGTAAAGACCGATGCCGGCAAGTACGTGCAATTGATCGCTGAAGGTCAGTTCAAAGAATCTTATCTCACCGCCCGTTCGCCAAATCCATTTGCTTCCGTCTGTGGCCGAGTTTGCGCCGCGCCCTGCGAGGATGCTTGTCGTCGCGGAAAGATTGATGCGCCGATCACGATTCGCGCGCTCAAGAGATTCGTTACGGAAAAGTACGGTGTCGAGTCGATGGAGCCGGACACGCAGGATGACTTGCGTAATGGCGTTACCGACGAAGGCAACAAGCGACGCTGGCATCTTCCAGTGCTGCAAGAGAGTCGCGCAAATGTTGCTCGCGGACAGAAGGTCGCGGTGATAGGCGCCGGGCCCGCGGGAATTTCGGCGGCGCACGACCTCGCTTTGATGGGCTATCGCGTCACCGTTTTCGAGGCGAGCAATCAAGCGGGCGGCATGATGTACCACGGGATTCCTGAATTTCGCCTGGCCCGCGCAATCATCGAAAAAGAAATTCAAAAGGTGACGCAGCTAGGCGTCGAGATCAGGCTTAACTGTCCGCTAAATGAAAAGTTCGGAGCCAGAGAACTCAAAGCCGAAGGTTATGAATCAATCTTCCTCAGCGTAGGCGTGCAAAAAGGCCGACATGAACATCGAGGGCGCCGACCTCGATGGCGTGATCAAGGCAATCGATTACCTGCTGAACATCAACAACGGCTATCGCGTTGAGCTGGGCCAAAAGGTGCTGGTCATCGGCGGCGGGTTCGTTGCTTTCGATGCGGCGCGCATGGCTTTGCGGGCGCGAGCGGAAGCGGCAGAAGCTCCGAGAGAAGACTTGCCGGGTGAAACAAATGAAGGCCTGCACGCGGCGATCGATGCGGCGCGTACTGCGATTCGCGCGGGCGCAGTCGAAGTTCACATCGCCAGTCTCGAATCGTTTGCCGAGATGCCGGTGATGCGGACCACTCAGGGCCGCGAAGAGTTTGAAGAGTCTGAGCGAGAGGGCGTCCATTTCATTCCGCAGCGGGGCGCAAAGAAATTCATCGGCGCGAACGGAAAGCTCAAAGCCGTCGAATTCATTGGCGTCCCGCGCACTTACGACGACGATGGACGCTTCAGTCCGGTTTACGATCTGGAGATCAGCGAAATTTTCGAAGTTGATTCGGTGATTCTCGCCATCGGGCAGCAAGCCGATCTTTCGTTCCTAAGTCCCGACGACCACGTGGAACTAACGCCGCAGGGAACGATCAAGGTTAACCCCGAAACGCTGGCGACGTCTGCGGGCGGATTGTTTGCGGGCGGTGACGTGGCTTTCGGGCCGCGTAATCTGATCGAAGCGGTCGCCAACGGCAAACGTGCGGCGCTTTCCATCGACGACTACCTGCGCGGCGTAAAGACCGAGTTGGTCGTAAACCTGCGCGTTGAAGAATTGCCGACGCGTTCTTATCGCCGTCCCGCGGATTACGAAAAGTGCGAGCGCGAAACGCCACCCACGATCTCGCTCGATCGACGCACAGGAATTTCGGAAGTTGAAACCGGGTACAGCGAAGCAGAAGCGAAGAGACAAGCCGAGCGCTGTCTCTACTGCCATATTCAAACGATCTATAACGCGGAAAAGTGTGTGCTGTGCAATCGCTGTGTCGATATCTGTCCTGAGTATTGTCTGAAGCTGGTCCCCATCGAGGAACTCGACCTCGCGCCGGAAGCTAAAGAACAAATCATTCAAAGCAAAGGACTGTCGTTAACCGGGCCGCTCTCGGCGATGCTCAAAGACGATGAGAAATGCATCCGTTGCGGTCTGTGTGCGATTCGCTGCCCGACTGATGCCATGACCATGGAGGTTTTCAATTATGTGGAGAAAGAAGTCCGCGCCTGACCAGGCGCCCGGGACATTGCATCAGCGCGAGACGCCGGATAAAGCGAGCATTGATCTCACGAAGCGAAAGTGGATTTCACGCGTTGGCCTCGGCGCGATCCTTGTCGGCATCGGCGGCCAAGCTTATGCGCTAATTCGCGCTCTGGTGCCGAACGTTCTCTACGAAGATCCGCAGCGTTTCAAAGTCGGCACGCTCGATCAATTTGGCGAAGGCGCAAAGTTCATTGAAGACAAGCGGGTCTTTATCTTCCGGCAGAAAAACACGCTGCACTGCATCTCGGCGACCTGCACGCATCTTGGCTGCACGGTGAAGATGGAGCGCTTGAATCAGGCGAAGAGAGTCACTGTGCGCGGTCGAGAGATTGACGAACAGGTCGAGTTCGCCTGTCCCTGTCACGGTTCGAAGTATTACGGCGACGGCACAAATTACTCAGGACCTGCGCCGCGTCCTCTCGCGCACTACAAACTGGAATTGGCGCCAGAGGACGGGCAACTGATCGTCGATACGTCACAGACAGTGAGCCAGGATTTTAGATTGACTGTTTAGAAGAAGGGTTCAATCGATGGCGACAAGATTCCCAGCGTTAGCCAGGCTGAAAAAAGGACGCGAAACCTGGAAACAGATCAAATGGACGTGGCTGCCGGAGAGTAATCGCGAGGCGGGCGACTCTGTCGTGCGCAACTTTCTGCTGCACTGGTTTCCCGCGAAGGTAACCCGACAGAGCCTCTCGTGGAATTACTCGTTCTGGCTCGGCACGATTTCCGCGGTCCTTTTCTTCATCCTGATTGTCACGGGCATTCCGCTGATGTTCCTGTATGTGCCTTCCGTCGAACGCGCTTACCTCTCAGTTAAAGACCTCGAGTTCAAGGTTTCCTTCGGTTGGTTTTTGCGCGGGCTGCATCGCGTCTCGGCGCACTTGATGGTGGCCGCGGTTTTTCTTCACATGGTGCGGGTGTTCCTGGCCGGCGCGTACAAAAACGGCACGGCAGCAAATCAGAACCGCCAGCTCAATTGGATCATTGGTGTTGCGTTATTGCTGTTTACGCTGCTGCTTTCATTCACTGGATATCTGCTGCCGTGCGATCAACTGGCTTACTGGGCCATCACGGTGGGCACGAACATCGCATCGTCAGCGCCGCTGGTTGGAGAGAAGATGCGGTTCTTCCTGCTGGGCGGACACACGATCGATCAAAACACGCTGATTCGCTTTTATGTGCTGCATTGTTTCTTCCTGCCGATGGGCGTGTTGCTGCTCTTTTCGTATCACATGTGGCGCGTGCGTAAGGACGGCGGATTGGCTTGCGTCGATCAACTTTCGCTCGAGCAGAAGAAAGAGGGCGCGCAGCCAATCAAGAGCAAGACCTATTCGCTGCTGGGAATCACCAGCGGCCGCACGGTCCATGTCGAGACCTCGATTATCGATGAAGACAAACATACGGTTGCGTCGTCTCCGAACCTGACGCGCCGCTTGTTGGTCGCGACGCTGGCGACGCTCGCAGTCGCAGCGCTGCTGACGATTCTGTTTCATGCGCCGCTCGAAGAGGCCGCGAATCCGAGTGTCACGCCGAATCCGGCGAAGGCGCCGTGGTACTTCCTCTGGTTGCAGGAACTGGTAACCGACACGACCTTCACCATTGCGGGCATCACGATCAATGGCGCGTTCATTGGCGGCATCCTTTTGCCGGGCGTGCTCGTGCTGGCGGCGATCGTTTGGCCATACCTCGACAAATCTTCCGTACGCGCCGTCGGCGTCTGGATGGCGACCGAAAGACGCAAGCAGAACATTGTATTTCTGATCGTGGTGGCAGCGATTTTGATCCTGACGATCGTCGGTACTTACTTGCGCGGGCCTTACTGGAACTTCTATTGGCCGTGGCAAAGCTGGCCCACCATTCCGAGACATTTCTGAGGAGAGCTGATCGTGTTCAAGAGAGATTCAATTCTGCTGTATTCGTTTGGCGGCGTGGTGCTAATCGTCACGGCGCTCGTCTTTTGGACTTACGCGACGCCGGAATGGAAAGACTACCAGGACGAATTTCAAAGCATGGTCGCGCAGAAGTTTGGCGCCGACCGAGCGGCGCAGGTGCCGCGCGGGATGCAACAGATTTGGGCCAAGGATTTGAATCGCGTCGATCGCTGCACGACTTGTCACGAGGGAATGGAATGGAAAGGTCTGGACAGCGCGCCGAATCCTTTCAAATCGCACCCACAGGAGATTCTGAAGAAGCATCCGCTCAGCCAATACGGCTGCACGGTTTGTCATGGAGGCCAGGGTTTCGCCACTGATACCGAATCAGCGCACGGCTTCATCCTCGATTGGGGACAACCCTTGATGGGCAAACAAGTCAGCGATCTCTACCTCGTGAAAGACAAGAAAGCGATGATGCAGATCAACTGCAATGCTTGTCATCGCTACGATCGCGAAACTGCCGGCGCGGACTACATCAATCAAGCCAAGCAACTCGTGCAGCAAAAGAATTGTCGCGCTTGCCACACGATCAACGGGCGCGGCGGTGTGATCGGGCCTGACCTGACTTACGCCGGTGACATGGCGCCTGAGCAACACGATTTCTCGCGCCTGCTCGGCGTCAAGACCGCGTTCGCCTGGCACGTGGCGCATTTCCAAAACCCAAAGTCGCTGGTGCCCGAAACCGTCATGCCGAACTTTGGCTTCAACAGCCGCGAAGCCCAGGCGCTCGGGCTGCTCGTCATGAGCTGGAAAAAAACGACGATCCCGGCAGCGTTTCTTCCTGGTTTCAAGCGAGCCGAAACCCAAACGCCGGAAGAAGCCGAAAAGGAAAAACAGATGTTGACGGGCGAAGGCGCTTTCTTTGTGCAGAAAGGCTGCTTCGCTTGCCATTCGATCAGCGCATTCGACATTAAGTCGGCGGCTGATATCGGTCCCGATCTTTCCTTTGCCGCTTCTGATGTGCAGAGCCGCTTTGGAAAGACGCTCGAAGATTTTCTGACGAAGCCGACGGGCACAATGGCCGTCGTGCTCTCGACGCAGATTCAACTGACTGATGAAGAGCGACAAGAAGCGATCGCGAAGCTGAAGGCGGCTTATCAAAAGAAAATGGATGCGCAGGCGCAAGCCGCCGATCAGGCATTGAAGAAGGCGACCGCTACGCCATCTCCGTCGCCGTCGCCAAAGAAATGAAGTCAGGTAACCGGGAGCGTTCACGGCCCGGGTCATGTTCGGACATTCTCGAAAGGAGAATCATAAGATGAAAGGTAATCATACGAAGCTGACATGGTTCGGTCTGGGAGTCCTTTGCGTACTGGTCCTGGGTGGAATTTTGGTTAACTGCTCGAGGAAACCAAAAGTAGAGCGCGGTGACACGGCCGAAGCGGCGATCGCGACTTATGTCGCTCCCGGCGACACAGACGAATATTACCTGTTCTATTCCGGAGGCCATTCCGGCAACGTCTATGTCGCGGGAGTTCCTTCGATGCGACACATCGCCACGATTCCAGTGTTCGCTCCATATCCCGCCACCGGTTACGGATTCGACAAGGACACAAAACATATGCTGGGCGGTTTCAACTGGGGCGATGTTCACCATCCGGCCTTGAGCGAAACCAAGGGCGATTACGATGGCCGCTGGCTGTTTGTGAACGACAACGCGAACAATCGGATGGCCCGCATTGACCTGCGCGACTTCAAGACGAAGCAAATTCTCGGGCCGATTCCTAACATCTCCGGATATCACGGGGGCTCGTTCGTTACGCCGAACACTGAATATGTCCTGGCCGCATCGCGCTTCTCAGTTCCTTTACCAAAAGGCACGTATGAACCGATTGAGAACTACGCGACGAAATACAAAGGGATAGTGGCCGGCGTGCCGATCAATCCGCAAACCGGCGAGATGAGTGTGGGTTGGCAGATTTTGATGCCGCCGTTTGATTTTGACCTGGGCGATGCCGGCAAAGGTCCCAGTGAAGGCTGGGCTTTCTGGACTTGTTACAACTCCGAACGAGCGACCGGCAAACTCGAAGTTACTTCGACGCAAAAGGATCGCGATTATGTGGTGGCGGTGAACTGGAAAGCCGCCGAGCAGGCCGCGAAGGAAGGCAAAGCCACCACGATTAGCGGCGTTCAAGTTATTGACCCGAAGACAGCGCCGGGAGTGGTGTATTTGATTCCGGCCGCCAAGAGTCCGCACGGTGTCGATGTCAGTCCCGACGGCAAATACATTATCGCCAGCGGCAAACTGCAATCGATCACGACAGTTTTCGCCATCGAGAAAGTTCTGGCCGCGATTCAGAACAAAGATTTCAGCGGCGATGAAGACGGCATTCCAGTGCTGAATTACGACAAGGTGAAGGAAGCCGAAGTCAACGTCGGGCTTGGTCCTTTGCACACCCAGTTCGATGCAGACGGTTATGCCTACACCAGCCTCTTTGTCGAATCAGCAGTGGCCAAATGGAAACTTGGCAGTTGGGAAGTCGTAGACAAGATTCCGATCAGTTACAACATCGGCCACCTCTCAACAGCGGAAGGCGACACGATGCACCCGGCTGGGAAGTATCTCGTGGCCCTCAACAAACTCTCGCATGGGCGGCACATGAATGTCGGGCCTTCGCAACCGGAAAGCTCGCAACTGATCAGCATCAGCGGCGAGAAGATGAAGTTGCTTTACGACGCCTTCACCGAACCCGAGCCGCACTATGCGCAGATGATCAAGGCCGACAAGCTGAAGCCGGTCGAGGTCTATCCCAAGGAAGAAATGAAGAACACGAATGCGGTTTGGGATGTGAAAGACACCGGCGTGATGAATCAAGGTAACGATGTTCTGGTCAAGATGATAGCCGTGCGCAGTAGCTTCGAACCGAACAAGATCGAAGTTACTCAAGGTCAGCACGTCACAATCTATTTGACGAACATCGAGCAGACGACCGATGAGTTGCATGGGTTCGGACTCGGTGAATACAACATCAACGTGGTCGTGGATCCCGGCGAGATGAAGGTCATCGATTTCGTTGCGGACAAGCCGGGAGTCTTTCCGTACTACTGCACGAATTTCTGTTCGGCGCTTCACCAGGAGATGCAAGGTTACTTGTTAGTGAAGCCGAAATAGCCCGATTGAGCGCGAGAGGATGAAGGATGCTGGCCTTCATCCTCTCGACGAAGAAATTGAGGAAATGCCATGACAGTCAAGAACTTTCTGGTCAGCGAAACGACTTTCTTTGAGCTGCCCCTTAGCCTGAAGAGTCGGATTTTGATTTTGGTTGCGGTGGTTGCACTGCTGCCTGCGTATTTCTTTCCGCTCTGGAACATGAGCTTCTTCTCGAATCAATACACGGACGGGCTGGTTTTGCACATCTATTCGTACCAGTTGGAGGGAGGGAAGACTCCCAACCGGGACGACTTGCGCGAGATCAACTCGCTGAATCACTACATCGGCATGCGGCCTTTGCTGGAGAGCGATTTCAGCGAGTTCACCTGGGTGCCGTTGGTGGTTGGCTTATTGATCATCCTCGCGCTGCGAGCCATGGTGCTGGGAAAGATGTCGAACCTCGTGGATGTCTTTGTGCTTTTCGTTTACTTCGGGGCGTTTTCGATGTTGAGCTTCTATCACCGGCTGTACATGTACGGCCATAATCTGGATCCGACCGCATCGATCAAAGTGCAGCCATTCACGCCGCCTTTCTTCGGATCGAAACAGATCGCTAACTTTACAGTGAACAGCTTTCCGGCAGTTGGCTCTTACGCGTTCTTTGCGTTTGCAATTTTGCTGCTGCTCGCGATTCTGTTGTCGGCGAAAAGGGCAAAGCCGGCGAAGCAGGCCGCAGCGTAAGGCTACAAGCGTGCGGAGCGCGCGCCAGCATAAAGCCTGGGGTGTGAGCCCCAGGTAATGAGGAGGCCAGGAGTGGTAAGCCCATGAAATGGGCGACAGTCTCTAAGAAATGAGTTCTCAAATTCCCAAACCGGTCGCTGCCGCCCGCTCAAGCGGGCTACTGTTCCTTACGGCCGCCAACCTGGGACTTGCGCCCCAGGCTTTACGCTGCTGTCCGCTCCCGCGGACTCAACACACGACATTCAAAACGCTCCAGGTATTCCTGATCGCGCTCATTCTCTTCTTCACCGTTAGTTCGGCGAGTGCTGCCACCCTGGACGTTGGCCAAGGCCGGCGGTTTGATTCGATTCAATCCGCCATTGACGCGGCTCATGATGGTGACAAAATTCGAGTCAACGCCGGAACGTACTCCGGCAATCTAATAATCAAAAAGCGGCTCATCCTTGAGGGCGCCAACAATCCGGTCTTGCGTGGCGATGGCGCAGGTAGCGTCATCAGCATTTTTGCCGATGGTTGCGCGGTCCGAGGATTCACGATCGAGCACAGCGACGGCGATCTAACGCGCGAAGACTCCGGCATTCTGCTCAAGTCCAGCAACAACGTCATCGAAGATAACCAGCTCCGCGACATTTTGTACGGCATCTATCTCTTCAGCTCGCGGGCCAACACCATCAGAAGCAATCGCATCCATGGCCGGCCGGAACTGGAGGAAGGAGATCGCGGCGCGGGCCTGCACCTGTGGAATTCTCCTGACAACATCATTGAGGACAATACGATTTCTGAAACGCGAGACGGCATTTACGTGCAGAGTTGCAACGGCAATCAGATGCGGCGCAATCGCGTGACGAAGGTTCGGTACGGTTTGCACTACATGTTCTCAGACGCGAATGTTTTCGAGGACAATTTCTTTTCAAACAATGTGGCGGGCGCCGCGATTATGTACTCGAATCGCATCGAGTTCCGCCGCAACGCGTTTGTTCACAATCGCGGCTTCAGTTCGTTTGGAATCCTCTTTCAGGAATGCAATCAGCTTAAGGCGGAAGATAACTACTTTGTCGATAACGCGACCGGGATCTTTATGGAGGCGCTGCGCGAGAGTTCTTTTCGCCACAACACGATCGCCAACAACGATGTGGCGATTCAGATGTTCAGCAGCGCCGACGGCAACGTGTTTACCGAAAATAATTTCGTGGACAACCTGAGCCCGCTGCAACTGATTGGTCGGAACACAAACACGAAATGGTCCGAAAACGGGCGAGGAAATTTTTGGAGCGATTACGACGGCTACGACCTGAACGGTGACGAGCGCGGTGACCTCCCGCAAAAGATCCAAAACGTGTTCGAGTATCTGGAAGGGAATCACCCGCGCCTGCGAATCTATCTGGATAGCCCGGCGGCGAAAGCCATGGCGGTTGCCGAAAAAACCTTTCCCATTCTGCGCGGTTCCGGAGAAGTCGATAGCGCGCCGTTGATGCACCCCGTCCCGGCGCATTACGAGTTCTCTGACGCGCGACCAGTGCAGCGCATGAACGCGGGATTAATGATCAGTTCAATCATGCTGGCCGCGGTCGCTGGTTTTGTTGTCTGGACAAATCAGAGGTTCAGGGCGCGATGAGTATTACCGCCAGCAATCTCACCAAGAAGTTCAAAGACTTCGTCGCGGTAAACGACGTATCGTTCAAGGTTGAACGCGGCGAGACTTTTGCCCTGCTCGGACCGAACGGCAGCGGAAAGACAACTACGCTGAAGTGCTTGTTGGGTTTGACTCTGCCAACTGCGGGAAGCGTTGTCGTAGAAGGCTTCGATTTGCAACGCAGTAGCCGCGCCGCCAGGCAGCAAATGAGCTTCGTGCCACAGCGCGTTAGTTTCAGCGAGCAGTTAACCGGGTACGAAGTCTTGAACTTCTTCGCGCGTTTGCGTCGCGTCCCGCGCCAGAGAATTGACGAAACGATTAGCACGCCGAATTTTGATTTCAATGGCTTCTTCAACAAACCGGTGGGCGAGTATTCGGGTGGCATGATTCAACGGCTAGGCTTGGCGGTCGCCTGTCTGCCCGATGCGCCGGTGATGGTCCTGGACGAACCGACCGCCAGTCTCGACCCAGGCAGTGCAATTCAGTTTCGTGAGTTTCTGAAGTCGCTCAAAGGAAAGGGCAAGACGGTCATCTTTTCGTCGCACATGTTGCCCGACGTCGAGCAATTGGCAGATCGAGTCGCGATCATGGTCGATGGACGGTTGGTAGCACTGCGACACATTGCAGCGCTGCGAGAAGAACTAAGCTCGACGGCGCGCATGCGCGTCAGCGTTGCCAACATCGACTCGCCCATTGCTGAGGCCGCGATCACGGCGGGAGCAACGAGCGCGAAACTTGAGGGCAGTTCCTTGGTCATTAGCGCGCGGCCCGAAGATCGACTTGAGATTCTGAGAGCTATCGAAGTCGGCGGCGGCAAAGTCCAACACTTTTCCACTGAAGAATTGTCACTGGAAGATATTTATCTGAAATACGTCACAGCCAGCCCCGAAGGAGCGACATATCCAGGATGAATCAATCAATCAAACAACACACGTCGCTCCTCCAGAGCTTACGCGCGGTTTCATTATCGAAGAGCTATAAATATTTAGTCCCTCCGGGAGTGTTCGCGGCTGCTCTGATCTTTTCTCTGCTAGCACTGGTGAATTGCCAAACAAGAAAGATCGAACCGGTTGCGATCGCTGCTGAAGACATGTGCTCGTACTGCCGCATGGCGATTTCCGAAAAACGAGTCGCGGCGGAGTTGATCGACAGCGAATCGCAAGCCTTCAAGTTCGATGACATCGGCTGCATGGTCAACTTCGTGAAGAACCAAAAGAATTCGGCGAAGACAGTCGCGTACTTCGTGATGGATTTTGAAAATCGCGAATGGGTGAAAGCCGAGAGTGCCTTCTTTGTGCGCTCAAATGAAATCCGGACCCCGATGAATGGCGGCATCATCGCTTTTAAGGATCGCGCCAAAGCACAAGCCGCAGCGGATAAGTACCATGGGACGCTTGTGCGATTCGATACGATCATTCAGTAGCTAAACGATGGACACCAACGCGATCAGAACAATCGGCCGTCAGGAATTGATGATCAATGTCCGCAATCGCTGGACGCTGGTCTTCGCGGCGGTCTTTGGGGTCCTGGTGCTGTCGATCTCGTACTTCGGCATGATCACCGGCGGAAGCCTCGGATTCCAGGGCTTCGCGCGGACGTCGGCAAGTCTGCTCAACATGGTGCTGTACATTGTGCCGCTGGTCGCGCTTGTCATGGGCACGCTCAGTTTCACGAGCGAGACCAGCGCCGGTGAATTGCTTTTCGCTCAGCCGGTAACGCGCGGCGAGATTCTGATCGGAAAATTCCTGGGCGTGTTCGCATCGATCTTCACAGCGACCGTCATCGGCTTTGGGTTAGCGGGCGTAATCATAGCTGCCAAAGCGGGCCCGGAAGGATCGCTTCGTTATCCCACGCTGGTCGCGTACTCCCTCTTGCTCGCGCTTATCTTCCTCAGTCTGTCCGCTCTAATTTCAGCTATCTGCCGGCGGAAAACGAAAGCCTTGGGCGTCGCTCTCTTTGCCTGGTTCTTCTTTGTGCTCTTCTACGATCTGTTGGTGATCGGCGGAACGTTTCTGTTCAAGGAACGCACGGCCAACAGTTTGATTTTCGGATCGCTCTTCGGGAATCCGGTGGACATGGTGCGCGTCGCCAGTCTGATGACCCTCAACGGCAAAGAGATCTTTGGCGCCGGCGGCGCTGCGCTCCTGCGATTCTTGGGTGGGGAAACTTCTAGCCTGATAGTTTTACTGATTGCGCTTTCAGTGTGGGTGATTGCGCCCTTAATCGCGGCCCAGCAACTCTTAAAACGTCAGGACATTTGACCACGAAAATCTCAGGCGATGGTTTGCGATGAAAAAACTGTACGTCATCGGCGGCGCCGTCGTGCTTCTTGTGGCCGCCGTACTCGCGGTCGCGTATCTTCGCTCGGATGAAAGGGCGGAACGCCTACACTACGAGCAAGAAGAGACAGAGGTTGTCCTTTCGAACCAAGCCAACACCAAGCTTTCCCTCTTCAAAGCGGGAAACAGTCTTGAAGATGCCAGTCTTCTTTCCTCAAATTTGGACGAGCGAGTCTGGCTGCCTGCCGGCAATTACTTCCTGAAAGTTGGAGCGGATGATCGTTCATTCTTTTACCCGATTCCCATCGTGGGTTATCGGGGCGGCCCGGACAAGAACGGGACTTTTGGAATCACGATCCGGCCGCCGGGTTTGGAGGCGCCTCACGGACTGCTGCCAGGATTGCCGGATTACGCATTCGTACCCAGCGGCAATTTCCTTTTTGGTGACCGCCTGCGCGTGCAAGAGCCGCACTACGTCTGGCTGGGTTCCTTTTTCGTCAATCCTTATGAAGCAACCAACGCTGAGTTTCGTGAATTCCTGATCGACCCGCGTGGTTATGCCGATGACACCAACTGGACCGAAGCCGCAAGAAAATGGAAAGCTTCGAGTACGTCACATGCAACGGCGCTCCTCAAGCCAGGCGACGCCGACTATGCGCGCTTTGGTAAACCAGACTTGCCCGTAGTACGTGTCAATTGGTTCGAAGCCAATGCCTTCTGCCGCTGGCTAACGAAAACCTGGGGGCGAGGGAAGTGGATCTTCGCTTTGCCTACGGAAGCTGAATGGGAGAAAGCCGCGCGCGGCCCGGACAATTTCGATTACGCACTCGGCCGAAACATAAGCGACAAAGAAGTCGCCCTTTACAATTGGAAAAAGAACACGAGCGCCGAAGTGACGGTGGTGGGGTTGGCAGAAACCAAATCGAAGTTTTTGTCTAATCGCAACGGCATCTATCACATGACCGGGAATGTTACGGAGTGGACCCAGTCGCTCTATCGTTCTTACAGTCGCCAACATCCGTATATCGACGACGATGATCGAAACCATGACGAGATGATCGGTGAGCGAGTTCTGCGCGGCGGTTCGTGGTACACGGCGAGTATCGCGGTACTCTACATTCCCTATCGAGAGAACTTTCGCCCGGAAGTCGAAACGCCCTACCTGGGGTTCCGAGTTGTGGCGCGCCCCGTTCCTTAATCCGAAGAACCGCAATCTTCAATTTCACATCCAACCGCGCCACGCCAGGAATCCAATCTGAAGCGTTATCAACAATCCCAGCGCGACGCTGAATGCGCCCGCCGCTCCGCGCAGCATCGCATTCACGCGCGTGAACCTGTGGGCAGTGAGCCTTGCGGGCAAGCCAACCAGCGCGCTCATAATCATCATGCCGCCAGTCGAACCGATGCCGAAAATCAAAACGTAAACCAGCGCGACGATCGGTTGGCGAATTGTGGAAAGCACCAGCAGCATTAACGCGCCGCTTCCGGCCAGGCCATGGATCATGCCGATAACTATTGGCCGCCGATGTAGTTTCAAGCCATGGTGACTCTGGTTTTGTGCATCTCTCGCGCCCGTGTGCAGGTGCGGGTGCGCATGCATGCGGCCGCCATGCTGGTGCACATGCATGTGCAGATGACCGCCGCGCAGAAGCTTCCGCAACGCATTAGCACCAAGCACAATCAGCATCACGCCTACAGCGAATTCAAGAGCCAGACTGACTCGATCCGATATCTCAATGTGCAATAAAAGAATCGCAGCACTCGCAATCAAAAGCGAAATCGTGTGACCGATTCCCCATAACGCGCCTACAAATGAAGATCGAAGAATGCTCGGATGCTCGCTCGCAATCGTCGAAACTGCCGCAACGTGATCGGCTTCTACGGCATGCTTTAAGCCGAGCAAAAATCCAAAAGCCAAAATCGAAATGATCGAAACGTCGTTCATCAATGGGCGGATTTTGCCCGCGGCAATTCTTTTCGGATCAATTGAGAACTACTGCACTGGATCGTTCGGCCCTGCGGCTTGATCCGGATTGACGTGAATACTGCCGTCGGTGGAATCGATGTAAAAGTGTCGCTTGCCGCTGCTGTCGGTTTGCGGGTCGGCATTCAACGTGTAGGAAGTAGGCGCGGTTGGAGTCTTGGGCGTGACCTTCATCGTCAAAACGTATCCATCGGTGTTCGGAGGATTGCCGTCGAACTTCGAGCTGAGCATCTGTTCTTTCACGAGTTGGTCGAAGGTGGCGAACGTGCGGCTATGCGTGTTGTAGTACTGAATCTGCATCGCCGCGATCGTCTTGAGATTCTGAATGGTGGCAGCCTCGTTGGCGGATCGTTGTGCGGTCTTCCAACCGATGACAGCCGCGCCGATCAGAATGCCGATAATCGCAATCACGATCATCAGCTCGATGAGAGTAAAACCGCGTTCGCAGCGGGGGACTCGATGACTTCTCTTCATAAATACTTCCTCAGATAGCTTAACGATGGGACGCCGTTGCGGTTCCGAAAAGGATCGCTACCGTCGTGTACGAGGCAATCTTACTACAGCAGCGCGAGCGGCGTCATTCAGCCGTCGCACCCGCAGCCCTGATTTCGTCGCCGGAGTAATCAGCCGTGGTCAGGCGGCGCAAGTCCATGTAGAATGGCGGGGTTAGGACACCATGCGAAATCTTCGCACCGCCAGCTCAGACATTGCCGCCACCAGTGCCGCCGAGAAAATTGAGGCGCTGGAGAACGCCATCTCGCGCGTGATTCGCGGGAAGCCCGAAGCTGTGCGTCTCTCGATTGTGACGCTGCTGGCGGGTGGGCACTTGCTGATCGAAGATGTGCCAGGTGTCGGGAAAACGACGCTGGCCCACGCCCTGGCTCGCGCCTTAGACTGCTCCTTTCAGCGGATTCAATTCACGTCGGATCTTTTGCCTTCGGACGTGATTGGCCTTTCGGTGTACAACCAGGGCGAGGCGCTATTCGAATGGAAGCCCGGGCCGATCTTCGCGAACGTCATCCTCGCCGACGAGCTCAATCGCACCACGCCCAAGACGCAATCGGCATTGCTCGAAGCGATGGCTGAACGCCACGTGACGGTCGAGGGCGTAACGCACTCTTTGCCGACACCTTTCATGGTATTGGCAACGCAGAACCCAATTGAACATCACGGCACTTATCCTCTGCCTGAATCGCAACTCGATCGATTCATGTTGCGGCTTCGGATCGGTTATCCCGGAGCGGCTGATGAACGGCAGATTCTCCGAGATCGCGAGCACGCTGAGCCTCTGGATCAAATGCAGCCAGTGATGAGCGCCGCCGAGATTTTGGAATTACAGGAAGCCGTTTCCGAAGTCTCAGTCGATGATGCGATTGTCGATTACCTCATGCGCATCGTCGCGGCCACACGCGCATCCGAGATGCTTGATCTCGGCGTCAGCCCACGCGGGACGCTCGCGCTGTTTCGCGCCGCACAGGCTCTCGCGCTCACCGAAGAGCGATCGTATTGCTTACCGGACGACATCAAGCGACTTGTCATTCCTGTCTTCGCGCATCGTCTGACGGTCAGCTCGCGCTATTCCTCCGCCATGCGCCGCAGTGAAGAAGCTGAAGCCGTCTTGAATGAGATTATGAAGACGATCAGCGTGCCGCTGTAATGCAAGGATGAAGGCGGAAGGATGAAGGATGAAAAATCACGGTGAAACTGGTTCATCCTTCATCCCTCATCCTTCTTCCTTTGCTCTCTGGTGGCGCCCCATTCTCGGCACGCTGCTGGTACTCGCGGGATTGACGACGGCCATTTTCACGCTCATGGCGAACCGCCTGGGCGTGCGCGAACTTACCAGCGTGGGCGCGATCGCCTCACTGATCTTCGTTTTACTCATAACTCTCTTCGTAGTTCCACCGCTCACACGTTCGGCGTTTGCCGAAGTTGCGGCTGCCGGATTTCCGGTCGAAGTCACCACCGGCGGTGTTATCTTCATCGTCACGCTGGTGATTGTTGCTTTTGCGGCCTGGAACACTGCCAACAATCTGCTGTTCATGGTCTTCTCGATCATGCTGTCAACGATTTTCGTTTCGTGGATGGCCGCGCGCGCCAGCTTGCGCGATCTGAATGTTTCAGCGCGATTTCCGGATCACATTTTTGCCGGCGAAGCCGCAGAAGTAATCATCACGCTGCGCAATTCAAAACGAATCCTGCCGTCGTTTTCGATTTTGGTTGAGATGCGCGGCACGTTCGATCGCCCGGGCTTTCCCAAGAAGAAAACCTGGATGCGTTTGAAAAAAACTGCGCTGGGCTATTTCACTTACGTTCCGCATCGCGCCGGCGCCGATCAATCGATCGAGCAGACCTTTCCCAAGCGCGGCCACGTCCTGGTCAAAGGATTTGAACTCTCCACCCGCTTTCCGTTTGGTTTCTTTCGACATCGTCGCCGACTCAGCGCGCGCGACGTTGACATCGTGGTTTATCCCAAACCGGAACCGATCACGGATCGGTTGAACCTATTGCCGCTGCAATCGGGGCAGACGACCTCGTTTCGCCGCGGTGCTGGGCAGGACTTGCTGATGCTGCGCGATTACCATGCGCGCGACGACTTGCGGCATATCGACTGGAAAGCGACGGCGCGCTCTCAGCGTTTGACCGTTCGCGAGTTTGCCGCCGAGGACGAGCGCCGCATTACCGTCGTTCTCGATCGAACGCTGACCGAAGACATCGACGAAGAGAACTTTCGCATTCGCTTCGAGAGTGGCGTCAATCAAGCTGCTTCGCTCGTCAAACACTTCATCGAAGAGCGCGCCGAAGTGCGTCTAATGTTGGGAACTGACGTAGGACGGTTTGGTTCGGGTCTCGAGCATTTGTACGCATGCCTGCGGCGATTGGCCCTGGTCGAGCCGATTCGCGGACGGACGAACGTCGATCTGCAAGCCGCGATCGAGAAAGCCACGCTTCCGGAAATGCGCGCTGAGACGAACTATCTCGTGGTGTTGACCACGGCAGCACGTGGCTCGATCCCGCCAAACATCTGGCGACGCGCATTCGTGATTCATCTGTAAGGAAGCTTTCAATCTCGCCTCTCGATGACCACCGAAGCAACGCAAGCCAACGTTCCTCGTCAATCAACTATTCCGGCGTTCACTGCCGTCTGTTTTCTGTTGTCCGGCGCCACCGCACTCGTTTACGAAGTCCTTTGGGCGCGTATGTTGGGATTGGTTTTGGGCGCCACGACCGTGGCCATCACCGCCGTGTTGGCAGCATTCATGGCCGGACTTGCTTTGGGAAGTGCAGTGGCCGCGAAGTACGCCGGCAAGCTTGCGGGGCCGGTGCGCACGTATGGAGTGATCGAAATATCGATCGGAGTATATGCGCTGCTGGTGCCGGTTCTTTTCGGCGCCATCGATCGCGCCCATGCGGCCGTCTGGCAAATCATTCATCCAGGCTCGTTCGGCAGCGGACTGCTACGATTTGCGCTCGCGGCGTCGGTATTGGTCATTCCGGCTACGCTAATGGGCACAACTCTGCCAGTGCTTGTAGCGGGCGTCCGACGCCCTGGCGATGAACACTCGACCATTCCAGCGAAGCTCTACACGATAAATCTGGCTGGGGCCATCGTCGGAACGGTTGTGGCAGGTTTTCTGTTACTACCGACTCTGGGAGTGCACCTCACGATCTGGATTGCGGCGGCGACGAATATTGTTATCGGAACAGCGGCCCTAATTTTTGATCGAAAGCGATTCCTCGTTCACCAACACATAGGTGAGGTCGCGCGTTCAGCGTTATCCACAGATATCGAACGATCCAGTGAAGCGAATTTCCTGGGCCACCGACGATTTTGGTTTCTGTGCGCACTCGTATCTGGTCTGGTGACGATCAGCATGCAGGTTGTCTGGTCGCGTGTGCTGGCGATGATTATTGGATCGAGCACGTACGCTTTCACCATCGTCCTCGCGCTTTTTCTAATTGGTTTGGCCGCGGGAGCATGGATCGTGACCACAATGATCGATGGTGAACTCGCAGCACTGCGCCGTTCGATTGTCGTCGTACAAGTCCTAACTGCGGCGATGTTGTTCTTCAGCTTGCGGCTGACGAATTCGATTCCAGATTGGCTGGTGCAGGCAGGTTTTCGTTTTGGCGTGAATTCATGGCGCGGCTTGCTCGTCTTGCAGATTAGCGCGGCGGCGCTTTTGATTCTGGTGCCGGCAGTCTTGATGGGAATGGCCATGCCGATGGTCCTGACGTGGGCGAGTGAAGTCGCCAAGGGAAAGGGCAACACGAAATTCGTCGTGGCAAGACTAGTCGGTCAAAGCTACGCCGTGAATACCATCGGTGCGATCGCGGGCGCAATCGTTACTGCGTTTGTTCTGATTCCGAAAACCAGCACGAGGTTCGGCGTGTACTGCATGGCCGCGCTCTGTATTGCGGTAGCGGGCGTCGCTTATCAACCGCGGAAGCCGACAGCCGATCGCGGGTTGTGGCGCGCTGCCTCCATCGCCATCGCGTGCGTCATCGTCATCGCGATGCTTTTCGTGTGGCCACGTTTGAATCTGAATGCTCTTTCGACCGGGGCCTTTGACAGTTTCGTGCGCGTGTTGGCGAAAGCCCGCGGCGATATTGAAAGCCGCAGCGATCAGCCATCTGATCATCAACTGCTGATGTACGAAGAAGGCCGCACGGCTACGGTCTCAGTGCGTCGCGACTGGGGCATAACCTCGGTGGCCATGAATGGCCGCACGAACGCTTCGGATGCGGACGACATGCCGACGCAAGTGATGCTCGGCCAGCTTGGTGTGTTAACGACGCCGCGGCTCGGCAACGCACTCATCATCGGATTTGCGACCGGCGTCACAGCCGGGTCAGTCCTACAATCTCCGATTCAATCGATTGACGGCGTTGAGATCGAACCTGCGGCGATCGCTTCCTCGCGCTTTTTCGAGCACGTGAGCAATCATCCATTGCAGGATTCGCACTTGCGCATGATCGTTGATGATGCGCGCACTTACTTGCGAGTCAATCCCACGAAATACGACTTGATAATTAGCGAACCTAGTCATCCGTGGGTGCCCGGCGTGGCGAATCTCTTCACGCGAGAGTTCTTCACGATTGGTCGTGAACGCTTACGCGACGAAGGCGTGTTCGTGCAGTGGCTTCAGATTTACCAACTGTCGAACGAGAATTTGCGATCCGTTTTGGCAACATTCAATCAGGTGTTTCCGCACGTCGCTCTGTTTCGGATTGGCGGCGCTGCGAAAGGAAAAGATTTAATCTTAATCGGCAGTCGCAATCCGATTCGGCTCGATTTATTGAGTGAGCGGATGAAGGACGCGAGAGTCGCAGCCGATCTCAGACGTATCGGTCTTACGAGTGCGGCTGATGTGATGGCCTGGTTTGTTTGTGACGAGACAAGATTGGCGCCGGCGATTATGGATGCGACCATCAACACTGACGACAATATGCACGTTGAAACGGTAGCGCCGCGCGAAGCATTTCGCCCAACCATGGATGAGAATTCGAAGTGGATCGAGGCAGTGAGGAAGTAAGCGCGAATTCTTCGCGCTCGTTCGGGGTTATGGAAGCGCTATTCCCAGTTCACCGCCAACGCGAAGCCGAGTCCCGTTGAGGAAATCGCGAACATTCATACGTCGCGAACCCTCTAACTGAAGTTCTTCGATTCGAAGAGCAGTGTTCGCGCCACACAGAACGCGGAGATGATCCTTGTTCGCTTCAAGTATCTTTCCGGGAGTATCTCTGAGGTCGTACGCCTTCTCTGGCATCGCGCGCCAAATGGTCAGTCGTCGATTTTCGAAAGTTGTGAACGCGTTGGGCCACGGTTGAAACCCACGCACGCGTCGTTCGATTGCGTGAGCGTCCATCTGCCAGTCGATCAATCCGTCTTCACGTTTGAGCATGGGAGCGAAGGTAGCTTCTTCATGTTTCTGTGGCTTCGGTTCAATGCGGCCGAGATTGTTCAGCGTTTGGCTGATTAACTCCGCTCCCACTTCGGCTAAACGCGACATCAGTTCAGGCGCGGTTTCGCGTTCGCCGATTTGGGCAGTCTTCTGTAGAAGCATCGGCCCCGCATCAAGTTCCTCGACAATCTTCATGGTAGTCACGCCAGTCTCTGTTTCGCCATTCACGATGGCCCAATTTACCGGCGCAGCGCCGCGGTACCTCGGCAGGAGCGAGAAATGAACGTTCACGCAGCCGTGCTTTGGCGCGGCGAGAAACTCCGGCGGCA
>JAJPKD010000018.1 GCA_021323895.1 Acidobacteriota bacterium
GCGCTCAGTGGCGATCAGCAGCACGTAAGGATTCGCGGCAATCGAAGGATCGCGCAGCGGAGCAAACGGAATGAAAGGATCGTCCTCGGCGTGAATGATCAGCGTGGGAATGCGGATGTGCCTGATCCAGGAAAGAGAACTCGCCTTCGCGCAATAATCGCGCGCATCGGCAAAGCCGAACGCCGGCGCGACGAAACGATCATCAAACTGTTCGATGCTATGGACCTCGCTCAAACCTGAAGTATCGTAAAGATCGGGAAAGAGTTTTTGCTTCCTCCGGATGCGGTTTTTCAGGCGCCTGAGAAAATCCTGCTGGTAAATCCAATTGCGACGCATCGCCATGTGAATAGTGCTGGCGCGCAGATCGACCGATGGTGAAACTGCGCTGATGCCGAGTATTTCCGGCGGTGGATTGTCTCCGTATTCGCCAACGAGCTTCAGAATCATGTTGCCGCCCAAAGAGAAACCGGCAACAAGCAGACGCGACAGCCGATCCTTCTCGATCAATTCGGCGATCACTGCACGAGCGTCGTGCGTCAGGCCCCCGTGGTACAGCGTCGGTGACAGATGCTCGGTGTCGCCGCAATTGCGCACGTTAACACGGACCACATTGAAGCCGGCACGAAAGGCTTTGTCGGCAGTTGACAGCATGTAAGCCGACGCGACCGATCCTTCCATGCCGTGCCACATAACGACCGTCGCGTGGTCGGTCCGATCCGGTTGCCAGCGGCAGCGCGCCAGCACTTGCGATTCTTTATCGACCTGGAAGAGGCGAACTTCGTCTCCGGTGATATCCCGAGGTCGAAAGCGCCCCGGCCAGAAATACACCGCCAGAGTTTGCAGATCGCCCTGGGTCAGCACCCGCGGCGGAGTGAATGGCTTAGCTTTGATTTGTTTGGCGAACTGTGCGAGCGCGTTTGGTGAAGAAGATTCAGTCGGTGACATTTCGGAGCATCGATTAAGCAGAAGTCACTTGATCGTAATGACCACATCAACGCTTAGCTTTTGTGAATCGGGTCGCGTTTCAACCTGAACTCCGACTCGATTGCGAGTTCGTTGGGCGTAAGTCGTCATGAAGTCTCGCAACGAAGTGCGTCGAAACTCATCGACGTAGCCGGCGTCAAAGACAGCATTCGTGCCGAGCGCCCATTTCGATTTTAGCTCGTCGGCGTCTGCTGCCGGCAAACCGTTGATGATCAGATTGCGCATGAAATAGCGCGGGCCTTCGCTAATGCTAAAGCGATAAGTCACCAGCGAAGCAGCGTCGTCGAACTCGACCGATTCGCGCACCGAAGCCATCAAGTGCCCGCGCCGGCCGTAAGCTTTTTCGACATTCTTAACCCCGGCGTCAATCTTGATGCCGTCGGCCAGATCGCCGGGGTTCATGCCGAGCGCTGTTGCCAGGTCTTCGACGGTCAGCTTTTCTTTTCCTTCCCAGACGGACTTGGCCCAACGATAGGTCGCGCCTTCTTCAACGGGAATCGTGACCGCCACGCCACCCGGACATTGCGCTGAACTTTGCAGGCTGACTGTTGGCGTTTGGAACTCGGCGCGCAATTTACCGATGCGGCGATACAGCGGCAGCAACCTGAGCGGCGCAAACGTCGCCACATCTTTGCGTGAGTATTCAGCGTTGAGCAATTCGCGCGAAGCTTTGACCAAATCTGCTTCGCTCACGGCTGATGCACCCGGAAAATGGAGCGAGCAAACCGGCACGTGCGCGCCCTTCACATTGAAGACCAGTTCCTGTTTGTCCTTGCTGACGTACGGAAGGTACTCGACAGTGCCTTTGATATTGCGCGAGGCAATCAAGCGTTGCAGGGCCGCGGCAATCTTGTCAGTGGTATCGCCGTTCGCGGGAGCGGTTCCGTTGAAATACGGAACGTCTCTTTTGATGGCTTCTGCCAATTCTTCATCACTGAACCAGACAAAATTCTCGAACACTACGGGCAGGCTCACGGCAGACTCTTCAACTTCGAAGGTGACCGGCGCCGCGCCGTTGGCACTGCGCACGCGATAGCTCAAACGTCGGAAGAGACCAGACTGCAAAAGCTTTCCCGCGGCCGCATCGAGCGCGGCGTTGTCGATCATCTGCCCGGTCTGTAACCCGCTGAGCGCGACGACCTGGTCCGTCGTCAGCCGTTTCAGCCCGAGGACTTGAACTCGCTCGAGCCGCATGTTCTGCTGAGCCGCAACTCCGGACGAAATTACGCAAAGAAGTAGTACGCTTACGAGTGTGCGCGCAAAATGTTTTCGGAATCTGTTTGACTGTATGTGCATCGCTATCGCATTTTGTTGAGAAGAGAATCTTATAGTGGATTCGGCGTCAAACGCCAACGTTGCTTCGCCGCATGATGGAAAGATGAGCAAGCGCGATTTTATCGTCAAAACCTGGCAGCGGCTCGGTCGCCAGCGAGCCGGCCAAAAAGAATTGCGCTCGATTCAAGACGGGCTGGCCAACGAATATGGCATCGGCGCAGTTGACAGTCCCGCCGCAATCGCGCGCATCCTGGCCGACGAAGGCGCGGAGCTGACGCATCCGGAAATAATCGAGTTCGATGCGAAGTGGCGCGAATCGGAGATGCAAAAGGAAGCAACGAAATTTGGGCCATTCACAGAATTCGCATCAGACTCGCCGTTGACCTTTGAAGAAGCCAGGAAGTTCATCGATAACGCCGAAATCTTGCGTCAACAATTTCTGAGTGATAACGATCGCGCAGCTTTGGCCCAGCTACAGCAAATCGTGGCAGACAACCGACATTATGCAAACTCGTGGGCGCGCGATCCTGGTCTTGATGAAGCGACGCGTGCTGAACAATTTGAAATTGCAGAGTGGCTGAAGGTTTGGATCCAGACGCCGAAGCTCTTTGCAGATTGGATCGCGTTGCGGTGTCGCTCGTCAGATTTTCGCAAGCAGTTTTCAACGAAAAAGTCTGCTTGAAAATTGCGATTCGGGGGCTTGCCGGAACAATCATTGCTCTCACCATAGATCAACTTAACAGTTGGATATTTTCAATGATATCTATGGGAGGCTGAATGATGAATTGGAATGTCAAAGCACTAAAACGGGTAATCGGCTCGACACTACTTGGTTCAACGATGCTGGTTGGATTCGCGTCGGTGGCGACGGCCCAAAATCCGTACTGGTACGATAGGGATAACCGGCAGCTTAAGCGACATCAAAAGCAAGAGAAGCGCGATTTAAAGCTTCATCAGCGTCTTGAACGAGAACAGTTCGGCAATAATGCCGACTTACGCCGTCATCAAAAAGAGGAAATGCGGGAACTAAAGCGTCATCAAAAACACGAAAAGCGCGGATACAATTGGCGCGACAACGACAGGCGCTGGAGATACTAGAAAGTTAGCGATGTGAATTACGAAAAGGCGTTCGAGGTGCGGGAATGCCCTTGCGCACAGTTTCATGCGTGAATCTTCGGAGTTCCTTCGAAGGGGTGGGCCGTTTGGTATGCGTGCGTTAACCGCAACAGGTTGGCTTCGCTCCAGTACGGCCCGAGCAATTGCATTCCAATCGGTAAACCTTCCGAAGATAATCCGCACGGAACGCTGATGCCTGGTACGCCTGCGAGATTCGCCGTGACCGTGTACACGTCGTTGAGGTACATCGCCAGCGGATCGTCAACCTTTTCACCGAACTTGAATGCCGGCGTTGGCGAAGTCGGTGTTACCACCGCGTCGCATCTCGCAAACGCATTCGCGAAATCCTGCCGCAGCAGCATCCGCACCTTTTGAGCTTTCAAGTAATAGGCGTCGTAATAACCGGCTGAGAGCACGTAAGTGCCGAGCATGATTCGTCGCTTCACCTCAGGGCCGAAGCCCTCGTCGCGCGTCTTTCGATACATGTCGCGGAGGGCCGGCGCTTCTTCGGCGCGAAAGCCGTATCGTACGCCGTCGTAGCGCGCAAGATTCGAGGATGCTTCCGCAGTTGCGATGATGTAATAAACCGCGATCGCGTATTTCGCATGCGGAAGATCGACGTCCACGATCTCTGCGCCGAGATCTTTGTACGCATCGATTGCTTTCTCGATCGCCGCCCGAACTTCGGCGTCCAGTCCTTCGCCGAGCAGTGCGCGCGAGACGCCGATGCGCATGCCGTTGATGTCGCTCTTTAGCGCGTCCGCATAGTTTGGGACGGGCACATCAGCCGTAGTCGCGTCGTGCGGATCGCGTCCGGCGATCGTTTGCAACACGAGGGCTGCGTCAGTCGCATTCCGAGCGAATACGCCGATTTGATCGAGCGACGATCCGAACGCCACCAAACCATAGCGCGACACGCGACCATAGGTCGGCTTCAATCCGATGACGCCGCAGAGCGAGGCAGGTTGGCGAACCGATCCGCCTGTATCCGAGCCCAGCGCAACGGGAACGATGCCCGCGGCGACTGCCGCCGCCGATCCTCCTGAGGAACCACCCGGAACGCGCGAAGTGTCCCAGGGATTTCTTACCGGTCCGAACGCAGAGTTTTCATTCGACGATCCCATCGCGAATTCGTCGCAGTTCGTTTTGCCGATAACGATCGCGCCCGCTTGCAACAGACGATCGATGGCCGTGGCGTTGTATGGCGGCTGATATGGCCCGAGAATGCGCGAGCCGCACGAGGTCTGCATGCCGCGCACGCAGATGTTGTCCTTGATGGCGATGGGAACTCCATGGAGAGATGTCTCGCCGGCTGATTGCCCTGCGTCAATCTCTTCGGCGCGCTTCACGGCTCCTTCTCGATCGATTGCGAGAAAAGCATTCAGGCTTTCGTTCAGTGTCTCGGCACGATCGAGCGCAGCTTCAACCGTCGCGCGCGCGGACGTTTCGCCACGCGCGATTAAATCTGTTAACTGTGAAATTGATTCCATTTTGCAGGGAACTAGCCAAGGACTTTCGGCACGCGAAAATGACCGGACGCCGGATCGGGCGCTTGCTCAAGCGCGACTTTCTGTCCGAGCGACGGCTGAATTTCATCGCGTCGCGACGATTCCGTTCGCTCGCCTTCGGGCGTCAATCCGCCCAGCGCTGGTTCTACGACGCTGGTGTCGATCGCGTTGAGTTGTTCGACGTAAGTGACGATCTCGGAAATCTGCGGCGCAAACATCTTGCGCTCCTCATCGGTGATTTCGAGATGCGCCAGTTGGGCAATTTTTTCGATGTCGGATTCAGTGATGTTCATTGGAAACTTGAATTTGGAGTCTGGATTCCTGAATCAGTGCGCTTCGGGGTTTGGCCTGCGACTCTCGCCTTGCGATGCAGTTTTCGGCTGCCCGAATAAATCGCGCGCGCAACGCTTCGTCCGCGATGGTGCCGGCCGCAAAGAGCAATTCTGACGGCGCCGGCGCAGGTTCGATCGGTTTGCTTGCCTCGACTCGGCCCCGAGCCTGCGTGACCTTTGCCGGATCAATTCGAAAGATTAACGAGTCAACCAATGCCTGGCCCAACAGAGTATTAATTCGAAAGATCAATTCAGAACTCATGTGCTGCAGTTGCTTCTGCCAAATCGCGTCTGCGACGGAAACGATTAGCGTTCTGGCTTCCAGCCGAAATGGAATCGCGTGCGGTCGCAAACCCGCTCCCGCGGCGCGCGACCAGGCCAGCTTCACCGCCAGTTCAGGATTGCCGCCATTGGCGCGGAGCAGTTTTGGCAGAAGCTTTGCTAAATCGACCATTTTCGTGTCGCGGTGCGCTTGCGTGTGCAGGTCTTCGCATTCAGAATCGAAGTTGTTGAGTTTAATTGATGACGCGCGCGATGACCAAGCGAGTAGCTCAACTCGTGGATTTATCGCCACAAGCAATCACCGATGTTCAAGCTTCCTAAAATAATTCTTGCGTCAGCCAGCCCGCGTCGCGCTGAAATCCTGCGAACGGTTGGTTGGCCGTTTGAAGCGTTGCCGGTCAATATTGACGAGTCGCGACGTGATGGTGAAGACGCTGTTGATTACGTCCAGCGACTCGCGCGCGAAAAGGCTGAAGCGGCTGAGCTGAAGATACGCGATCAATTAATTGTCGCGGCTGATACGACGGTGGTGATCGACGATCACATTCTCGAGAAGCCTGTTCACGAAGAAGATGCGAAGCGCATGCTGCGCTTGCTCAACAATCGTTGGCACGAAGTTTTGACTGGCATCGCCGTGGTTGACGGAGACTCACGGGCAACAATTGCGCATGAGCAAACCGAGGTGAAATTTGCGGCGATGAGCGATGAACAAATTGATTGGTATGTCGCCACCGGCGAGCCGATGGACAAAGCCGGCGCGTACGCGATTCAAGGATTGGGCGCGCGATTTATCGAAGGGGTCAAGGGAGATTTCTTCAATGTGGTGGGACTGCCGGTGCGGCTGCTGTTCGAACTAGTAACCCAGTCACACGAACCGCTGTCTTAGAGAATTTTGTCCAAGCGCTCGGCTAGCTGCTTGGCCACGTCAGCGTTCGGATCTAACCCGCCGATCGTCGCGGCGACTTGCCCTTGCTTGTTGATAATCACAGTGGAAGGCAACTGATCGACTCCCAGCCTTCGCGAAATCGGACCCTCGGGATCGCGCAACACCGTCAGCTTGTACTTGCGACCAAGTTCGCGCAACTCGTCATCACCCGCGAAGTTTTTTGACTTTGCTGAATCCGACTCAGTGCTGACCCAATAGACGGCGACGCCTTTTCCGGCGTACTGATCAGCGAGCTTCTTCAAACCTTCCATTTGATTCTTAGTCAGGGGCAGCCAGGACGCGCCAAATGCGAACACGACCACTTCGCCGCGCACACTTTCGGAGGTGATGGTTTGGCCATCGACGGAACGAAACGAGAATTCCGGAGACTGCGCGCGGATCGAAGCCGCGAGAGACACGATCATGATGAAGGCGACGCTCGCCATCGTCAGAATCTTTCTTTGAAGATCAGTCAGCATTGAAACTCCTTCGTCATTCGCCGAGAAACTTTCGATTCGGCGCGACACTGCTTAGATGCTAAATAATGCCTTCGCGCAAACTATGTCAAAATCGGCAGAAAATCTGAGCAAATCGTTCAAGTCGGCCTGGGCGTCTGTCCAAAAACGTCTCGGTGCAAACTCACGTAATCTTCCCACGTGTCCATGTCGCGCGCAACGAAAGGCGAATCGACCGGCAGCCGCCGCACCTCGGCGCGATGAACTTCGAAGAAACCGCGCAGACCTTTCTGCTGGTCGAGTTGCTGCAGTTCATCGCGATATTTGAGATCGATCAAAACGGGATGCCCGCCGCGGCCATTGTATTCCGGCTGGACGAGACGTGCGCCGGTTTCCCACGCATCGACGATTTGTCTGATTGTTTCCGCACCAACGGCTGGATGATCGACGAGAGCAATCAGTAACGCCTTCGCGTCAATGCTGACTTGGGCAACGCCAAGAGCGATCGACGCGCTCATCTCGCTTTTAGGATCGGGATTCAGCGCGAAGCGGACATTCGCATCTTGCAGGTGCGTGCGCACTTCATCAGCGCGATGACCGACGACGATAATTATTTCATCAACAGAAACCGCACGCAGATTATTGATGCACGATTCAATGACAGTACTTTCGCCGAAGGAAAGTAGAGGCTTGAATGCGCCCATGCGTCGCGATTGACCGGCGGCAAGGAGAATTGCGGCGACTTTATTCACGCGCAGGAGTTAACCACAAAGACATGAAGACGCAAAAGTAATAAGTAGGTTGTGCTCTCGGTGGTGTGACGGTTATTCGACGCGCAGTGCTTCGAGCGCGCGAATCGTGTATTGCCGCGCCATTTGCTTGCGCCATTGATAGACGAAGTCGGTGTTGTCGAGCGGGCGGGCTTTGATGTAAGCGGCTTCGGCGGCTGCCTGAATGTGATCGTCGTCGAGCGGGTTTCCAATCAGCTTCTGCGCGGCTTCGTTAACCTGAATCGGCGAAGGAGCGATGCCGCCGAGAACAATCCTGGCATCTTTCACTGGGAGCGCGGGCGCCCCGCCCGCAGCGTTGTTTGATTCGTCGTACTTAACATACGTCGCAACTCCCAACACCGGAAAATCAAACGCGCCTCGCCTTCGCAGCTTCTGATACGACGCGCGCCAACCATTCGTCGGCGGCAGGTGAATATCGACAAGCAATTCATCCGCGCGCTTGTTCATGTAGTCGATTCCGTCGTCTTTATAGAACTCGCGCGCTTCAACCATTCGGTCACCCGCGGTCGAAACAAATCGAAACTTCGCGCCGATGGCAACCATGACGGGAACAAGATCGCTCGATTGGACCGCCCAGCACTTGGAGCTTCCCGGCGCCACCCAACAAACGTCGCCGTCTTTCTTCAAACAGAAATTGATTGCTTTGCGCCATTCGTAATTCTGATCGTAGTAATTGCAGCGCGTGTCGAGCAGGAGATTGCCGCCAATGGTGCCCATGTTGCTCAGAATCGGCGTCGAAATCGTCCTTGCTGCTGATGCGATGACGGGGTAGTCGCGCTTGATGATCGAATTCTCGATTACATCCGTCAGTGTCATGGACGCACCGATGACAGCTCCTGATGGCCCTCCGCCTGAAACCTGATTCAATTCCGGAAGACGCATCACAGAAATGACAGTCTTCGGCATTTGTTGCCGGCGCTTCATGTTGGGATAGAGATCGGTACCGCCCGCGACAAACTGCGCCGCGGGCCCATTGTCCGCGACAATCTTCACCGCCTCCGCGATCGTACGCGGCGTGCGATAGGTGAATTTGGGAAGACGCATCATGTCAGTCGATTGTACTGGATCATCTACCGCTTCACATCTCTTCTCACATACAACAATAAATCCACGCCTGGCCGGAGCGGATATGCGCCTTCGTCCTCTCCCGAGTTAACTAAATCGTATCGATCGCCGTAGGTTGCCTTGAGCGCATCTTCCTGAGCCAACGAGCCAACGATGATCGGCTCGTTCGTGGGAACAATTTGGGTGTAATACCCGACCTTCTTGTAATCGCGAAAGTACCACGGCAGCGGCCAGTAGTCCGGCGAAACGATTGCAATGCCTGTATCAGTACCGGTACCGTTTTTTTGCGCAATGCGCTCGATCTGATTGACCATCGCCAGCATCTCGCGCTTGGTGTGCGCGTACACATAAACGTATGAGTCGTCATCGTAATGAACAAAATTGAGCTGGTACATCTGATAGCCGCAGTAACCCGCGAGCAACAAAGCAATCGCGGCGTACGCCAGCGGCAGTTGAAACTCGCGCAACTTTTGATACGCGACATCGAGCGTATATCCGGAAGTCAGCGCCAGCGGCACAATGAAGTTCAGACTGATCCACGGCGTCTTGTAGCCCACCAGCGAATAAGCGGCGAGTAACCCGAACGACCACAGCGAAACAAACAACGCCAGCCGATTGTTGGCGCGCCACACGGCGATGAGCGCACCCAGCCCCGCGAGCAACATCAACGCACCCTCTTCAAGGAGCAGCCAGTAAATGTATTGATACCAGGGATGCTCGTGCTCGTGCGTGCGCTGTCGCCAAAGATTCAGTGTCTTCAGCGCGTCGCTGACACCCTTCGGATAGTTCGTAAAGAATGATGAATAGAAGACGACGTTGACGAGAATGAAAACTGAAAACGCGACCAGTAGGATCGTGGTCAGTTGAATCGGGCCGCCCAGCCGATCGATCGTTATCCGCCAACGCTCGCCCATCGACAGTTCATCCGACGAACGCCTCTGATCGAGACGCTCGCGCAGCCAAAAATAGACGATGGTAGAGATCAGCGCGATTAGCAGCACCGGGCCGTTGATGATCCAGGTTTCTTTCGTGGCGACCATCAACGCGGCGGAGATCGATCCGAGTATGAAATAGAGCGCTCGCCCTGTGTCGTAAAACTTCAGCGCCGCGACGACGATCCCAAACGTGAAGAAGACATAGAGCGACTCATGAATGAAGTAACGCGAGAGATAGACGGCGCCTGGCGAGATCGCGATTAATCCTGCTGCCGATAATGCGCCGATTGAACCTAGTCGCTTACGCAGCATCAGCGCCAAACCGATAGTCGCGATGCCGAAGACAACCGTTACTAATCGAATGTTGAAGGTCGTCAGGCCATAGTTATCGGCGGCGGCTTTCCCGCCAAAGAACCTCACGGTCCAGGGAATAATCGCCGAAAAATAGTAAATCGTCGGCCCGTGATAATTCTGCGGATCGTAAAAATATTTGCCTTCGCGGACCAGCGTCACGAGAAAGTTTCCGTTGACGCCTTCGTCGTGATGCAGAGGAACGAGCGAGAGTTTGAAGAGTCGCAGGAAAGCTCCGACGAACAGAATCGCCGCGGCCGATATGCGCCACGTCGTGTCGGACAGGTCGGCATTTTGATCGGCAGAATCAACCGACTCACGAGACTCGCGGCTGCTCTTTACCGGGCTGGACTTCTTATTGCGCGACTTTGTAGAGATGGTAGTCACCTACGCTTACGATTTCTTTGAAGCGATTGAAGAACGCATCGTTCACCTTCATCACTGAGCGCTCCTGCGGATCGACTACAACATAATCGACTCGGTATTTTGCGAGCAAGGCGAGAGCATCGGGCCCGCCTTCGTAGATTCGCTTGATGTCGGCTTCGCGCGGACCAGAGTCGATGCCATGTGTCCAGATGTGGCCGGGATATCCCATCAACGATCGACGCCCCGTCAAAAAAATCGGCGTATTGTGAATTGGCGCGTGGAGAATCATCGCGTTAGGCGGAGTTTGTTGTTTGATCGTTTCGGCAAACGTCACACCCTCGCGATCGAATTCTTCGTACTCGCCTTGCCGTGAAACTAAAGCGTAAACATCCAGCCCGCCGGCCAGCGTCAAAACCAAAAATAGACACGCGGCAATTACTCGATGCCACAAGTCTCCGTTCCAGAGTCGCGCGAGAAAGAGCGCCACGATCGGCGCCGACGCGATCCACCAGTAGAAGAGAATTTTGATGTTGTCCCAGATCCACGGCGCGAACTTGATCAGGTTCGGCACGATGAAGCAGAGCGTGAACGGCAGATAGAAAAACAGGAGCTTGCGCGAGACCAGATACTGATCCGGTTTCCAAAGCAGCGCGAGCACCAGGAGAGGAATGAAGACGCCGGTGTTCTTAATCCAAAACCAAATAATATTTTCATCGCCATGACCCCAGCCGAATTCCCATCCGATGAAGGCCTTCGTGCTGACCGCCGAACCGTGCGTAGACCAGAGCAACTGTGGTCCAGCAATCACTGAAGCCACGACAAAAAAGCCAATCCAATCGCGCCAACGTTTGATGTTGATGAGCGCGAGCACGCCGCCGACTCCCATCACCGCAATGAAACTGTGCGCATGAATGAGTGGCAGCAGACCGGCAACGAATCCCGCGGCGAGCATTGGGCGGCTGATGCGAAGAAAAGGAGAGAGGAAGACGCGGAGACGCGGAGATTGGGAGACGGGGATATCGGTTTGTCGCTTAGAAGGCGTACTCTTCTGGCGTTTCTTCTCCGCGTCTCCCTGCCCCCGTTTCTCCCCGTCTGTCCCGGCCGCCCACCACCACTGCGTAAACACAATCACGGCTAGCGGAATTCCCAGCAGAAATCCGCGCTGTGGCACGAGCAGACTTGTAACCGAGTTACCCCAACGCCAGCCCTGCGTCACGTCCGGCAGAATCGTGTATGAGTGCTGAATGTGGTTGAGGATCTGAAAGACGCCGGCGTCCGTCTTGTTGACATCGCTGAACAGCATGTACCAGCCGAAACCGCCGTTCAGAATCACGAGCACGGGAGTGAGAATCGCCGCGGTCCGGTTTCGCAGTAGCTGCAATCCGAAACGATGCAGGACGCCGACCAGCGCAACGCCGATAATCCAGTTCCCGATGAACATAGAATTGCGCAGGCTGGCGCCGGCACGCAGAAACATCGCGGACACAAAGTCCGTCAAAAACGGATAAGTAAATCGCGCGCCCGCAAACGTCGGGTCTTCCGGCGGAAAGTTTTGGCCGTAAGCAAAGCGCGTGATCACGCTGATGTGAAACGGCAAGTCGCCGTAATTGTTCAGCACTCCGGTGTAAAGACCCGTCGGCTTCTCAAGCAGCGCGCGATCGAACACGAGCCACATCACGATCATCACGCCCGCATAAAACAGGAAATAGATGAAGGCCCAGCGATCAGGCTTGGTGCTGGCGCGGCTGATTGATCTCAACGCCTGATCGACATCCGCATTCAAGCGATCGCGTGTTCCTTCATTCGTTAACAGCAGGAGAGGAAATGCTAACAATGCGGCCGTGACTGCGAGCGTGGTGGCATTTAGTCCAAAAGCCAGCGCGACGATCAGTCCCACGAGCGCCATGCAAGCGAAGCCGATGCAGGCGCCGCCGCACAAACGCGAAGCGAGCGGCGCGTCCTCGTCATAGGTGTAAGTGAGAAGCGTGCCGCTCGCGATGGCCAGCAGTGATAGGGCGAGAGAGATGATCATCGTGTCGAGATTTCCTCCCGCTCTCTAAGAGGTTAGAGGTCAGAGATTAGAGGTTAGAAAAAGCTCAGCGCAAATATGGCGTCGGCGGCAGATGGGCGGAACTCTTCCGCTTAATCCAGCCTCTGATCACTATGTTTCACACACTCATGATTTCGTGTTCTTTGGATTTAGACAGCTCGTCGATCTTGCCAATATAGGTGTCGGTGAGTTTTTGTACCTGCTCGAGCGCGTCGCGTTCAGCATCTTCCGAGATCGTCTTATCCTTCAGCATCTTCTTGAGCTTGTCGTTCTGATCGCGGCGGATGTTGCGAATTGCGGTGCGATGTTCTTCGGCGATCTCATGAATTTGTTTCGCAAGTTGTTTCCGGCGCTCTTCCGTCAAAGGCGGAATCGGAATACGCACGAGTTTGCCGTCGTTTGAAGGATTCAAACCGAGGTCGGCAGAACGAATCGCTTTTTCAACGTTGCCGAGCTGCGTCGGATCCCAGGGCTGAACGGTGAGCATTTGCGGCTCGGGCGCGTGCACGGAGGCCATCTGATTCAGCGGTGTCGCCGTGCCGTAATAATCGACCATCACCGTGTCGAGCAGGCTGACGGACGCGCGGCCGGTACGAACGGTCGCCAGCTTCTTGCGAAAATCTTCAATCGCGCTTTCCATGCGCGGCTTCGTTTCTTTAATGACGTCTTGTTCAGTCATGGCGGCGTGAATAGTAAATGGTAAATCGTGAATAGACAACTGGTTCTACTTGCGATTTACGATTCACCATTTACGGCTTTTGTTGGCACACCAGAGTGCCGACGCCGGCGGCTCTGCTGACGGCGCTCGCGATGTTGCCGGGCGTGCGCATGTTGAAGACGATGATGGGAAGATTGTTGTCGCGGCACATCGAAATCGCCGAAGCATCCATGACCCGCAGATTCTTTTCGAGGACTTCCTGGAAAGTGATGCAGTCGAATCGCGTGGCCGAAGCGTCCTTCATCGGATCGGCGGAATAGACACCGTCGACTTTCGTGCCCTTGAGAATCGCGTCGGCTTTGATTTCCAGCGCGCGTAACGCCGCCGCTGAGTCGGTCGAGAAAAACGGATTGCCGGTGCCCGCTGCGAGAATGACGATGCGACCCTTTTCCAGATGGCGAATAGCGCGGCGGCGAATGAACGGTTCGGCGAGTTGCGGAATGTCGATCGCGGAAAGGACGCGAGTTTGGATGTCGATCTTTTCGAGCGCGTCTTGTAGCACCACGGCGTTCATGACCGTCGCGAGCATGCCGATGTAATCGGCTGACGAGCGATCCATGTTGCCGGCGCTCGCCGAGACGCCACGAAAAATGTTTCCGCCACCAACGACAATGGCGATCTGAATCCCGAGAGCATGCGCCTGTTTGATTTCTTCAGCGACGGAGCGGGCTACCTTGATGTCGATGCCGAACGACTGCTCGCCCAGCAAAGCTTCACCGGAAAGTTTTAGCAGGACGCGGCGGAAGGCAGGGGAAAGGTTGTTCGTGGTCATCGAGTTCAGGTTCGGAGTTTGGAGTACGGAGTTGAGTGCGACAATTCGGCACTCAACTCCCGCAACTCGGGACTAATTACCGGATAGTTTAGCTACTTCGTCCTGGAAATCGTCGCCGCGTTTAGCCAGACCTTCACCCATCTTGTAACGCGCAAACCGACGCACGGTGATCTTCTCGCCAGTCTTCGCGACTTTTTCGGTGATCAATTCGCCGACAGTTTGCGACGGCTCTTTGATGAACGGCTGATCGAGCAGAACGAATTCTTCGTAGAACTTATTCAAGCGGCCTTCGACGATCTTGTCGATCACTTGATCTGGCTTGTTGGCGTTCTTCGGATCGTTTTTCGCTTGCGCGCGTGCGATCTCGCGCTCTTTGTCGAGCACGTCAGCGGTGACTTCATCGCGCGCCACGTACCGAGGCTCCGCCGCCGCGATATGCATCGCCACGTCCTTTACGAGTTGCTGAAATTCGTCGCCACGCGCGACGAAATCAGTTTCACAATTCACTTCAACCAACACGCCGACCTTACCACCCATGTGGATGTACGAACCGACGACGCCTTCGGCGGCGACCCGACCCTCTTTCTTCTTCGCTGACGCCAGGCCGCGTTCGCGCAAAATCTCGTTCGCGCGTTCCTCGTTTCCATTTGCTTCAGTGAGCGCCTTCTTGCATTCCATCATTCCGGCGCCTGTTTTTTCTCGCAGCGCTTTGACCGCGGCTGCACTTATGTCTGCCATGATTACCTATCGTCTCCTAATAATAACTTCGTTAATTCATGAAAACGCGCAGCCCGGCGGAGTTCCCGCTGCTGAGGCTGCGCTCGCCGATTGATCCAATATTGCCTTTGATTAGGTAGCGGCGAGGACCTCCGCGCTCTCGTTCTCTTCAACGGGCGCTTCTTCAGCAGTTTCGGCTGGCGGAGCCACTTCAGTTTCCGCGGGCGCCGCTTCTATCTGCTCAACTGCGACTGTCTCGCCTTCAGTCGCGGCGGTAGCGCCTTCACCTGATTCCGTCTCTTCCGGGACCTCGGCGGTCGCGCCGCCTTCGGTCAACATTTGCTGTCCTTCGAGCACTGCGTCCGCGATTCGCGATGCGAACAAGCGCACGGCGCGCAACGCATCGTCGTTTCCGGGTATCACGTAGTCGATTCCTTCGGGCGAGCAGTTGGTATCGACGACTGCGATCACCGGAATGCCCAGTTTGTTTGCTTCGGCGACCGCGATCTCTTCCTTGCGCACGTCGATAACGAAGACTGCATCGGGAAGGCGATTCATCGACTTGATTCCGGAGAGCACTTTTTCCAGACCCAGCCGCTCGCGGTCCAGCTTGATGCGCTCTTTCTTGGTCAGCTTTTCATAGCGACCATCGGTTTGCATCGCTTCGAGATCTTTCAGACGCTTAATCGATTTTTGCACCGTCTGAAAATTCGTGAGCAAACCGCCGAGCCATCTCTGATTCACATAGTATTGGCCGGCGCGCTCGGCTTCTTCGCGCACCGCGTCCTGAGCCTGGCGCTTGGTGCCGACAAACAAGACGGTCTTGCCGCGATCTTCCGCGACCATGCTGGCGACGGCTTGAAGAGCTTCGCGGAACATCTTCTGCGTTTTTTGCAGATCGATAATGTAGATGCCGTTGCGCTCGCCGAAAATGTATTCCTTCATCTTCGGGTTCCAACGGCGGACCTGGTGGCCGAAGTGAACACCGGCCTCCAGCAATTCTTTCATCGTGACGGTTACCAAAACTTACTCTCCTCTTAATTGGTTTATGTACTCGCCGCGATTAAGTCCGCATCGGGACAGCCAATCGAAATCGCGACAATGGACTTAAAACATTTCTATCGTTTCGAGAACTGGAAGCGCTTGCGCGCACCCTTCTGTCCGTACTTCTTTCGTTCCTTGATTCGTGGATCGCGCGTGACTAATCCCGCTTGTTTCAGCGTGGGACGCAAATCAGCGTTGTATTCCATCAGCGCGCGCGTAATCCCGTGACGAATCGCGCCGGCTTGTCCCGCCGGTCCACCGCCCGCGACGTTGACCAGCACATCGAACTTGCCGGTCGTCTCAGTCAGATTCAACGGCTGGCGAATAATCATGCGCAGCGTCTCGTTGGGGAAATACGATTCGAATGGTTTGTGATTGACCTGAACGTTGCCGCCCCCTGGCCGCAAATAAACGCGGGCCGTCGAAGTTTTTCGGCGTCCCGTTCCGTAATATTGAATATCTGCCACGTCTTAATTCCTTTTAATTTTGTTTCTGATTTTTGCGGGAAGGGAACTCGAGGCTTTGTGGTTGCTGCGCCGAATGAGGATGCACGGCGTCGGCATAAACCTTCAACTGCTTCGCCATCGCGCGCCCAAGTTTCGTCTTGGGCAGCATTCCTTTCACGGCCAGTTCGATCACTCGCTCCGGGTGCTTGGCAAACATTTCGGTCACGGAAGTTTCGCGCAAGCCACCGGGATACAGTGTGTGCCGGCGATAAACTTTATCGGTCGCTTTGGCGCCGGTGAACATCGCTTTGCGTGCGTTGACGACAATCACGTGGTCGCCCATATCCATGAAAGGAGTCCATTGCGGATTACGTTTGCCGGAAAGAATTGCCGCGACTTCTGAAGCAAGATGGCCCACAGTCTTGCCGCTGGCATCAACCACGTGCCACTTCCGATTCTGTGCCAGACCCTGACCGCTGGGAAAGTATGTTGACATAGATAAGTCCTTCTAGAAAAAGCGCCTAAAACGCGAACGGCTAGAATACGAACCGCCCAAACCAATGTCAAGCGCACTTCGGTCATAGTTTCGGTGGTTGTTTGCCTACTTGTCGCTTCACTTTTGAAAGCGTGTGCTGCTAGTATCGCATCGCGTTGGCGGAAACTGAATTCACCTTCATCCTCCGCCTTCATCCTTGCGATCGGGCCGGCGTAGCTCAGTTGGTAGAGCAACTGATTTGTAATCAGTAGGTCGGGGGTTCAAGTCCCTTCGCCGGCTCCATGTCTAAATCGCTGAAGAATCAAGATGTTAGCAACATGAAGAAAGTGAGCACGATGATCTTGATTTAATAGATTGTGTGCACGTAGTGTGCTTGAGGTATGAAAACCACCGGACCGGACGTTGTAATTGAGTTTGATGAGACCCCGCGAACTCACGATCAAGACACAGCTTGGCGCGA
>JAJPKD010000224.1 GCA_021323895.1 Acidobacteriota bacterium
CCGCGGCCGGCGGCACCGAGGCAGACGACGCGTTCTCCGCAGGTTGGTGGTCTTTGGCCCATCGAAAATTGAGGACCACCACCGGCGAATTGTCATCAGCAATTTGCGCGGGAGCATTCGCTGCCACCAGCAGGAATGGCAGGAGGAAAAAGAACCTTCGCATAAGCAACCTCCTCCGCTTCGCAGCCGTCAAGGTCAAACGGAATTTGGAGCGGCCAACCGGGATGAACCTGGAAGTTTCACTTTGGCAACAAATTCATCGCCGGTCGTGGTGACAACTTATCGAACCAGACGCTAAAAATCAACAAATTCGGCCGCTCAGACTTTGACGACAAATCCCGAATAAATACAATTTATCGGAGACCGGAATTCGCGTCACCTTGTCGCGCTTCTCGCATCGGTTTGTGGTAAGGTGAGGGGCTTCAACGCTCAACAGCCAATGCTGATGGATTTTGTTTCCCGGGTAACCCGAGCAATGAAAATTGGGTGGCCAAATTGCTTGCTCGTCGGCGCTTTGCTCACGGGCCTTTGCTGCCTCACCGCCCGCGCGCAACAACCAGCCATCGTCCAACCCGGAGCGCCAGGCCAACCTACTCAAACATTACCGGCATCAACGCGCGCTACATTGCCGCCACGCTCGCCGAAAGACGTCGAGTTCATGCAGGGCATGATTATGCATCATGCGCAGGCCGTCGAGATGACCGCCCTCATCGAATCGCGCACGACCAACAAAGATTTGCGATTGCTTGGCGCGCGCATCAGTCATTCTCAGGCAGAAGAAATAAGGTTTATGAAGCGATGGCTCGCCTCGCGTGGCGAACCCACTGAACTACCGATGGCGCAGATGTCCGGCATGGATATGCCGGGAATGAATATGTCGGCCCATCAAATGCTGATGCCGGGCATGCTCACGCTTAAGCAAATGGACGCGCTGCGCCACGCGAAGGGCGAGGACTTCGATCGTTTATTCTTGACCGGTATGATTCAACATCACGGCGGCGCGCTCACGATGGTCAAGGATTTGTTCGACACTGCGGGCGCCGGGCAGGATGCTGAGCTGTTCAATTTCGCGACTGATATCGATAGCGGCCAACGCGCCGAAATCAGAATTATGCAAACTATGTTGGGTGAAAAACCTTAGAGGGGGAACGATGAATCGAGTACGCACTGTTGCTTTCCGTTTCGTAGTAGCTTCGTTTTTCTTGAGTTCGTGTCTGGCGGCAGGAGCGCTGGCGCAAACTCCTTCACCGTCGCCAACTCCGGCCGCGCCGGCGAATCCGTTTGCTCCGCAACCCGCGCCGCCTCTACCGGAAGGCATGACCGGATCGAATGTGAATGATCCGCGCGCGAAACTCTCGCCGGGTGTTTATGACGCCGGTGAAACGGCGATGGGGATCAAGCACCTGACGCTGCTCAAGAAACCGGACACGTTCGACCTCGGCTCGAACAATCCCGATGATCCGAAAGTCAACAAGACACTGACGACCGTACTCGGCGTGCCGGATCCTTCGAAAATTCCGAACGCCATGAAGTTGGTGCTGGCGGGGCTGGGCTTTGCGAACTCAGACATCGCGTTTCAGGGAAATCGTCTGTTCCTCGGAAACTTTTACGGCGTGAATATTTATGACATCTCGAATCCGGCGAAAACGCGATTGCTGACCTCGATGATTTGTCCGGGCGGCCAGGGCGACGTTTCCGTTTACAAGAACTTGATGTTCATGTCGGTCGAGATGACGAACGGTCGCCTCGATTGCGGCACGCAGGGATTTCCGCCCACTCCTCCACCGCCAGCCGGCCAGCAAAATCAGAATCAGTTGCCGGCGGCGCAGAAGGATCGGTTCCGCGGCGTGAGAGTTTTTGACATCAGCGACATCACCAAACCGAAACAGGTAGCGGCGGTGCAAACCTGTCGTGGCTCGCACACGCATACGCTCGTTGTCGATCCAAACGATAAGAACAACGTTTACATCTACGTTTCGGGAACCTCTTTCGTCCGTCAGGACGAGGAGTTGCCGGGTTGCTCGAGCGGCACGCCGGACAAGAATCCGAACACCGCGCTGTTTCGCATCGATGTAATCAAGGTGCCGCTCGCCGCGCCGCAAGATGCCAAAGTGATCTCAAGCCCACGAGTGTTTATGGACGCGCGCACGAACGCCATTGCAGGTTTGAGCAGCGCCGCCATACATGGCAAAGGCGACCCGTCGCCAACTGATCAGTGCCACGACATCACCGTGTATGCGGCAATCGGCCTCGCCGCGGGTGCCTGCTCAGGAAACGGAATTCTTCTCGACATAAAAGATCCTGCGAACCCGAAACGCGTGGATGCTGTGAACGATCCGAACTATGCCTACTGGCACTCAGCTTCGTTTTCGAATGATGGGAAGAAGGTTGTGTTTACCGATGAATGGGGTGGCGGCCTTGGTGCGCGCTGCCGTGCGAATGACCCGAACGTTTGGGGCGCCGACGCCATCTTTCACTTGCAGGACAACAAATTGAAGTTCGCGAGCTACTACAAGATGCCCTCTGCGCAGGGCGACACTGAGAATTGCGTCGCGCACGACGGCTCGCTGATTCCCGTTCCCGGCCGTGACATAGAAGTGCAGGCCTGGTACCAGGGCGGCGTGTCGGTGATGGATTTTACCGATGCCAATCATCCAGTTGAGATTGCTTACTTCGACCGCGGGCCAATCGATCCGAACCTGCTCGTGCTCGGCGGCGACTGGTCGGCGTATTGGTACAACGGCAATATCTACGCTTCAGAAATCGCGCGCGGGTTGGACGTATTCGAACTGACGCCGACCGAACACCTGACGCAAAACGAGATCGACGCTGCGAAAGCTGTTCGCCTGACTGAGTTCAATGTGCAAAATCAGCAAAAGATCGAATGGCCGCGCAAACTGATTGTGGCGAAGGCCTACATCGATCAGCTTGAACGATCACAGGCTCTGCCCGCAGATCAAATCGCGAAGCTGCGCGAGTCAATTCAAAACGCAGAACGCTCGCGCATGAGTAAGGCATCGCTCGCAAAGCTCAGCAGCTTCGCGCCATCACTGGAAGAGGTCGCTTATGTAACGGTGTCTCGGAGTCCGGCCGATGCAAACCGAATGCGCGCGTTGGCGGACATTCTGAAGCGGCCGGTGATGTAAGCAAACGTAATCGAGGATTGCGTCTGGAATTACTTTGGCGCGTTGCTCGCTCGAAAATGACTGGAGAAAACTGATTATTGACACTCCAGAACCCACGCGAGCAGCGCCATGCGTAAGTTCATTCCGTCCTGCGTCTGACGGAAATAAGCGGCGCGTGGATCATTGTCGATGTCTCTGGAGATCTCGGTGAATCGAGGAAGCGGACTCAGGATAATCGAATCCCTATTCATCAACTGAATTGATCCCTTGTCGATGAAATAATTCTTTCGGAAACTGTCGAATTCAGCATCACTGCCGTTGAAGCGTGATCTTTCAATTTGGGTTGTGTAAACGACATCGACTTCCGGCAACACTTTATGCAGATCGGTCTCCATCGTGTACCAGGTGTTATGTTCGACCAGATGATCGAGAATGTCCTGATTCATCTGTAACGATTCGGGAGAAACAAAATACAACTTCACTCGTTCGAACTTACTCAACAGATATGACAACGAACGAACGGTTCGGCCTTCCGCGAGATTACCAACGAGCGCTACTTTCAGTCCGTCGAGCTTATTCGTCTCTTTGTGAATGGTGTACAGATCGAGAAGTGCCTGCGTCGGATGCTGCCCGCCCTTGCCGTCGCCCGCATTGATCAGCGGCACGGTGCAAACCTTCGCTGCCCGCTCCGCTCCGCCAATTTCATTGTGGCGAAGCACAATCACATCGCAGAAATCATCAACTACCTGGATCGTATCTTCCAGCGCATCGTCGGGACTAACTGAAAAGAACGTCGATGCGTTTTCCGCGGTCAGCACTTTGCCGCCGAGGCGGGACATGGCGGACTCAAAAGAAAAGCGCGTGAGCGTCGAAGCATCATAAAACAACGATGCCAGTATCTTGCGGTCGTAGTCCCGGGTGCCGCCGCGCTTTACGATCTGCTCCATCTCCCGAACGCGAGCAAACAATTTGCGAAGAACGGGGAGCGTGAACTGCTCGGCGTTTATGATGTGATTAAGCTTCGTGGCTCGGCTCCTTTTTGTCTGAGAAGATCCGCGTACCCGCTCGTCCTTTCAACGCCTCACCTATTAATTCAGGACGAGTGATGATGACTTCCTTACCTCCGTGCGAAAGAAAATCAATCGCCGCTTCAATTTTTGGTCCCATACTGCCGGACAGGAAATGATTCTCATCCAGATATTGTCTGGCCTGCGCCAGTGAGATTTCTTCGAGCGCACACTGATTCGGCTTCTTGAAATTCAGATAGACTTTATCGGTGTCGGTTGAAGTGATAAATGTCTCTAGCCCCAACTTGCTTGCCAGAAGCGCGGACGTCTTGTCTTTATCAACCACGGCTTCCACGCCGCAGTACGCTCCGCCCTTTTCAACCACCGGGATGCCGCCTCCTCCTGCTGCAATCACCACAAAGCCCTGCGACAGGCAACATCTTATGGCGTCCAATTCAATTATCTCAAGAGGTTCAGGTGAAGGGACGATGCGCCGGTAGCCGCGGGCGGCATCTTCGATTACCTGCCAGCCTAATTCATTTTTCTTTTTCTCTGCGACGTCTTTTGAATAGAACGGCCCGACAGGTTTTGATGGATTTGAAAAAGCCGAATCAAGTTCATCAACTACCACTTGCGTCAGTATCGTTATCACCGGAATATTCATTCCCAATTCATGCAAAGCAGTGCGCATGGCGTTCTGAAGCACGTATCCCAATTCGCCCTGAGTCGAAGCATCGCAGCTATCCAAAGGAAGTTGATAAACCTGCTGCGCAGCCATTTCGGATCGGATCAGTTGTGCTCCCACCTGTGGCCCGTTGCCGTGAGTGATTACAATCTTATGTCCCTGCTCAACCAGCTTTGCGAGGTGGCGGCAAGTCGTGTCGGCGTTTTCGATCTGCTCTTTGACCGATCCGCTCTGTCCCGCTCGGATCAGCGAGTTACCGCCGATTGCGATTAATATGGGTTTGCACATGACGGAGCGGGAATCATTCGCCCAGTGACTCAGGCTGCTTGCCCGCTGCATACCCCATAGGAAATGCCGCATACCATGCCGCTGCTTTCACCAGCTGCTCGACCGGTATGTGTTCGGTCGCCATGTGCGCATAGATTTCATTACCGGGACCGAACCCGATGCAGGGAATACCTTGCATGCCCATCACCGCAACTCCATTGGTGCTGAATACCCACCTGCCGACGATAGGCTTTTCACCGAACAGATCTTCATAAGCTTTGACGCCGGATTTCAACACCGGATGATCCTCGGGCAGCAGCCAGGTCGGATAATATTTTTTCGTGGGATAGGTCAGCCCTTTCCAGCTTGGCACGGAGTAGTTAAGCACCACGACTTCCGCCTCAGCATTCTTCACGCTTGGCAGTTCCTGAATCTCTCTTACGGCTGATTCCAGTGTATCGGTAGCTGCCAACCGTCGATCGAGATGAATCGTGCTTGAATCCGCGACCGCGCATAGCGATGGCGAAGTTGCGCGAATGTCGGAAATGGTTACCGAGCCTTTTCCGAGAAATGGTTCGCCGCCCAATCTCTCATTCAGCCTTTCAATGTCTTGAATGATGGGCGCCATCTTGTAAACGGCGTTGACACCTCTTTCAGGCGCGGAGCCGTGGCAGGAGACGCCTTTCGTGCGCACTTCAATTTCCATGCGCCCGCGATGGCCGCGGTAGATCGCCAGGTCGGTAGCTTCGGTTATAACAACGACTTCGGGTTTCAACTTGTCTTCGTTGATGATGTATTGCCAGCAGAGGCCGTCGCAGTCTTCTTCCTGCACGCTGCCGACAATGTAGAGCGTGTAGTCGCCCTCGAGATGCAGGTCCTTGATAATCTTGCCGCCATAGACGATCGAAGCGAGCGGGCCTTTCATGTCGCACGCGCCGCGGCCATAGATGATGCCGTCTTTTTCATCACCGCGAAAAGGATCGATTTTCCAGTTCTCAGGGTTCCCGACATCCACGGTATCAACGTGCGCATCCATAGCGATCACATGTTTTCCATTGCCTATGCGGCCGAGAATATTGCCCATCGGATCAATCGTGATCTCGTCAAAGTTGCACTTTTCCATCTCTTGCTTGATGCGCTTGATGACCGCGCCTTCCTGCGAACTCAGGGAACGGGTTGCAATCAGGTCGCGGAGAAAACTGGCGACATCGCGTTCGTTTTTCTTGGCTGCTTCTAAGATTTGATTGAACATGGCTTCTCTTCCTTATGATGCTACCTCCTGATTGAATTCATCGATCAACTTATCGAACAAAACTACTTCTTCTTCGAAGATCATCTTCCAGTACGACGGCTCCCATTGCTCCTTCAGTTCTTCCGATGATCTTCCCTGCTGCTCAACCCAGGTGAAGTATTTCAGGTTGTGAATCGCCTTCTTGTCGTAATAAGAAAGCTCCTTGAAGAAGTCGATTCCCTGATGCGCCAGCGGCCCGGCAAAATACATGGCTGCCTGAATCGCAGAATATTCGCCGCGCTCGTCTAAGAGTTCGTTGAGACGCGAACGGTACATCTCAACCGAATCGGTGAAGACGTTTAGCAGCACATCGTTCTCTCTCATCTCGAAATACTTCGCGGTCTTAATCGCCGCGAGCAGGTTCCCGATGCTCGAGATACCCAACAAACTCAATTCATCGATGCTCTTGTCATTGACACCAAGCGAACTGAGGAAATCCCTTCCATGGTCTTCATTGAATAACCTCAGCACGCGCATGCAGTCCTCGTCATCGATCGCTGCGACCGCATCGGTATTGCGCACGTTGTGAACCCAGGGAACGTGCTTATCTCCGATACCTTCAATCCGGTGCTCTCCGAAACCATTCATGAATAAAGTGGGACACTGCAACGCTTCGCTGGCGACGATCCTTAACGACGGATATAGAGTTTTCAGATAGTCGCCCGCTGCGATCGTCCCGGCCGATCCTGTTGCCGAGATGAACGCAGCTGCGTTTCCATTTGTTATGCCAAGCGACTTGAAGGCGTCGTCAAGCGCAGGACCAGTAACGTTGTAGTGCCAGATTGGATTCCCAAGCTCTTCGAATTGGTTGAAGATGATGTTGAGCGGATCCTGCTTCAGTTCCCAACACTTGTCGTAGATCTCTTTGACATTCGATTCGGTGCCGGGTGTCGCAATGACTTCAGCGCCAATTTCTTTGAGCCACGCAAATCGTTCCTGCGACATCCCTTCAGGCAGGATCGCGACGGCCGTGCAATCCAACAAACGACAGTCAAATGCGCCGCCACGACAGAAGTTTCCCGTTGAGGGCCAAACCGCTTTGTGAACTTCGGGATCGAATTCGCCGCTGACCAAACGCGGCACGAGACAACCAAAAGCGGCGCCGACTTTGTGTGCGCCAGTGGGAAAATATTTTCCGATGAGGCCGATAATTCTCGCTTTCCCACCGGTAATCTCGCGAGGTATTTCCAAGTAATTGACGCCGCCGAACAATCCAGTAACAACGTCGTTCTTCCATGAAATGCGGTAGAGGTTCAGGGGGTTGATGTCCCATAGCCCAACGTCAGGCAGTTTGGATTTGATCGACTCGGGAATTGATTCGGGATCACGCATCTGGGCAAAGGTAGGAATGGTGATGCCGCGTGCCTTGCATCGTGCGGCCGTTTTCTTAACGACAGCGTGATCGATGTTCTTGATGATTCGTGACATAAATGATCATTCGTGTCGGAAGCCCGACCGTAAGGGAGGGCAACTTCGTGAACACGTTGCTGCGTGGTAACTAACCAGCCCTCCCTGACGGTCGGGCTTCTGACACTTGCTACACACTTCTCCTCTTATCGTTCTCAACTATGCTTCTTAGCCTATTAAGTGGATCCTTGATGCGCGACAGGAAGATAATCGCGGCAATCACGAATGGCTTGTAACCAGCCTCGGCGTAGGTCGCCAGCCGATATTTTTCGAACACATCTTTTGACACTTCCCCTTGCGCGCAACTTACGCTCGTAATGTCCGCAGGCAGGCAGTGCATGTAAAGTGCATCGCCGTTCTTCGTCAGCTCCATCTTCTGCTCGTCACACTCCCAGTTTTTGAATCGGAGATTCTTTGCCAGACATTCTTTCTCGAGGCCTTTGAGTCCAGGCCTGTAATCGTCATGAAGCAAAACCGTTCTGCGCTGCATCACCTCGAAAGGCGCCCATGATTTGGGATACACGATTTCCGCGTCTTTGAATGCGTCTTCCATCACATTCACGACTTCAAAGCTGCCGCCGCTTTGCGCTGATTTTTTTTCGCCTGTTCGATGACCTCGGGAATTAGGTCATATCCTTCGGGATAAGCCAGCGCCACGTTCATCCCAAAACGCGTCATGAGCCCGATGATTCCTTGCGGAACTGAAAGCGGTTTTCCATAGCTTGGCGAATAGGCCCAGGTCATCGCGATCTTCTTCCCGCGCAGATTCTCGATCGAACCGAACGTGTTCTTCAGATGCATCAGAACCGCGAGCGCCTGCGTTGGATGGTCAATATCACACTGAAGATTCACGATCGTCGGTCGTTGATGGAGGACGCCAGCTTCAAAGCCTTCCTGCAACGCGGCGCCGAATTCCCGCATGTATCTATTGCCTTCGCCGAGAAACATGTCATCGCGAATCCCAATTGTTTCCGCGAGGAAGGAAATCATGTTCGCCGTTTCGCGAACCGTTTCTCCATGCGCGATTTGAGATTTCTCTTCGTCTAGATCCGCTACCCCCAAACCCAGCGCATTAGCCGCCGAAGCAAAGCTGAAGCGAGTACGGGTCGAGTTGTCTCGGAAGAGAGAAATCGCCAGACCTGTGTCAAACGCGCGAATTGATCGGCCCGATTTGTGCAGGTCACTCATCAATTGCGCGACATCAAGGACCGCTCTGATTTCATCGTCATTGCGCTCCCAGGTGAGCAGGAAATCACGATTTACCATTTCGGTCTTTAGGTCCTGCAGTGATTCCAGCAGCAGGTCTTCGTTGGTTTGTGCAAATATCGTCATCGATTGTGTTCCCGTTGAGATCATGTCCGGGCAATTGCTCGCGCCGCGTTCGAATCTTTCATCGGCAGCTTGTATCTGCGGGTGCCATCAAATTGGTACAGAGCGCCGGCGACCGCGCCTGCCGTCGGCACGAGTCCGATTTCACCTACGCCCTTTGCGCCGAATGGACCTTCAGGTTCGTTCTCTTCGATCAAAATGATCTTCGTCTCCGGCATGTCCTTGGCGCGCAGGATTCCCAGCGAACGAAGTTTGAAAGATTCAGGTACGCCCTCTTTCAGCCTGAGTTCTTCAGTGAGTGCATAACCCAGGCCCATGTGGATTGAACCTTCGAGCTGCCCCTCGATCATGTTTCGATTGATGACGCGACCGACATCATGAGCGGCGACGAATGTCTTGAGCTTGCCGTCATCGTCCAAAATGCAAACCTGAGTCGCGAAGCCGAACGTCATGTGAGTAATCGGTTTGTCCGTCTCTGTTTGGAGTGAGGTCGTGTAATCAATAATGACCTCGCCAAAATATTTCTTGCCGATCAGGTCTTCTAAAGTTCTTCCTTGTTCAAGGTCTTTCTTCATCTCCTCCGCCGCTTTGATCACTGCTCTTCCTCCCAGAACTGTGGCGCGAGACGCGGTAGTCATGCCGCAGGGCGTGGGTTCGGTCGTGTCGATTTCTACTCTCACGATTCGCGGATCGATGCCGGTAACCTCGGTGAAAAACTGGATCATGACCGTGCTGAAGCCCTGGCCCATTTCCGTGAATCCTGTATTGATCGAGACAGTCTCGTCAGGATTGACGGAAACGACTGCCTGTCCGGATTCTTTCATGCCATTGCCAATGCCCACGTTCTTGATGCCACAGGCAATCCCCGCGTACCTGGACGAGTAATAAAGATCCTTCACCGCCAGCAGCGTCTTCTTAATGCCGACCGATTTATCAAACACCTGGCCCGTGACAAACGTGTCGCCCACGTCAACAACATTTCGCCAACGCATCTCCCAGCCATCGATACCGACTCTTTCAGCAAGGATGTCCATCATTCCTTCCATCGCAAACGCAGCCTGGTTGGCACCGAATCCGCGCATCGCGCCGCAAGGCAAATTGTTGGTGTACACGGCGAGCGCCTCGACATCGGAATGGAGAACTCTGTATGGGCCGCAGGCGTGACCGGCCGCGCGCTCCAGAACTTTCGTCCCGACCGACGCATAGGCGCCTTTGTCGCCAATCATGCGCGCCCGCACCGCAGTCAATTTTCCATCTGCATCACAGCCAACCGTGTAGGTCATTCTGATCGGGTGGCGCTTAGGATGCAGACGAATACTCTCTTCGCGCGTCAGCGTCGCCTTGACCGGCTTTCCAGTTAGCAGCGTCATCAACGCAACGTGGTGCTGGATACTTAGATCCTCTTTGCCGCCAAAAGCGCCGCCGTTGGAGATGAGCTTTACCGCGATTTTGTCTTCGTCGAGATTGAGGAACGAAGCGATCTGTTTTCGATCATCGAAGATTCCCTGCCCCTGACTCAATACTTCAATACGGCCGTCCTGGAAACTGGCGATGGAACTTTCGGGTTCGAGAAAGCCGTGCTCAATCATTTGCGTTTCAAAAGTCCGCGTTTCCACGAAGGCAGAGTCCTTTAACGCCTGCTCGACATCCCCTCGCTTGATGATCGATTTCGAAAGGAGGTTTCCGTGATCGTTATGAACCTGGACCGCGTCCGGTTTTAAGGCTGCAACAGGATCGAAGACGCCCGGGAGTATTTCGTAATCCAGAACGATCTCGCTGACTGCTTTTCGCGCCGTCTCAACATCGACAGCGACGACGCCCGCCAAGATATCGCCGATGAAGTGCGTGGTCTGTCCTTCACCAATGAATGCCGGCCAGTCCTGAATGATCGTGCCTTGCCTGATTCTTCCCGGCACATCTTTGGCAGTTACCACCCTGCTGACACCTGGAATTTTCTCAGCGCGAGAGGTGTCGATCTTGTTCACCTTGATCCGAGGATGAGGTGAAAACAGAAAGGCCGCGTGCTGCATCTCGGGCAGTGAGATGTCATCAATGAAAGCGCGCTGACCGAGCGCTAACTTTTCTCCGTCCATCTTCGGCAGACTTGACCCTATTCTGCCAGAGTAATTCGCAGCCGGAAGCTCTCTGCCATTGAACGCCTGAGCAGCCATCTCAATCGCATCGACAATTTTGCGGTATCCCGTGCAACGGCAGATGTGATTGTTGAGCGACTGCTTAATTTCATCCCGTGATGGTGTCGGAGTCTTAGTGATCAGATGCTTTGCGCGCATCACGATTCCGGGAATACAGAATCCGCACTGAAGGCCTCCTGCCAGCGTAAATGCTCGGGCAAAGATATCTCGTTCACGCTCCGTCAAACCTTCGAGCGTGATTACGTGTTTGCCGTTTAGGTTCTTCGCCGGAACGGCACAGGAGGAAACGGCGTTGCCATTCACGAGGACGGTACAGGCGCCACACGAACCTTGCGGCGCACAACCGTTCTTTGGTGAAGTGAAGCCGGCCTGCACCCGCAGCACAGTCATCAACGAAGCATCCTTCTCAACCAACGTCGAGAAAGGTTCGCCGTTGAGAATGAATTCAACGCTGAGCTTACGTTCACTGTCGCTCATGATAGATGCGCTTCAAGATTCACGAAGTTAACGTGACGTGTATTCAACATACCCTTCATTAAGGTGGACATCGCGTAGTAGTACTGCATGTCGATCACAACGTTGCCGGAGTTGATCAATGACGCGTTTCTGATTTTGTGCGTTCGTGCATCGGTTTCGATGGCCGCCGCGTCGGAACTAAAAGCGTAAGTGTCAGCGACAGGATTCCAGCTCAACTTAAATTCACGCTCGCCGAATCGGCCCGTCAACGTCGAACTATTTTTCTTTATGTCGAGATAGAAGCCGCTGAGGTTCTTGTGGTAGTTGAACGAATCAAGCGAGCCGAAGAACCTTGGCTTCTCGATGTAAGGACCACCGTCCTCAGGACAGAACACGTCGCAGTTACCGCACTCGTTGCAGGCATCCGCAAAGTTGGCGAGCTGTTCGACCTCTTCAATCTTGAAATTACCGGCTTCGGTTGCGCTCCAGCCATTCTCGGTTACTTCGACGATGAAAGACTCATGCTCGACCGGCTCTACGTCGAAAGCGAAATTGGCATCGTTCGGACAAACGGGCAGACACTTGTCGCAATCGAGGCAATCCCAAAACACCAGATGGCTGCCGATTTTCCTGGGAGCCTTTTGGTTATTGGCATACTGATACCGAGGATTATTAATGCTCTTTTTCAGCAGATTCGCTGTGTTCGCCATCACAGCCCCTTCAAAATCTGCGTCTTGGTTTCGGTCGTTTAACTGGTTCGAATTGAGGATGAATTCTCTGATGGTTGTTGAACTTGCGGCTTTCATCTTCAGCCCTAAGTTCTGAAGATACTGCGGCAGCCGTGCATAGCCTCTCGGCCTGAGCAGGTCCGTGCAGGTAGTTACCGGAACCAACCCGATCGAGACGCAGTCAGCAAAGTTGTTCGCGTCAACTCCCGCTGAAAATGAAATCGGGAAACTCGCACCGAAGGTTTTCCGCCAGTCATGCACCAGCTGCAGATGCAACACGTGTAAAGGCTGGCCTGACATGTAGGCCACCTTGTCTTTCAGGAAGTTGCCTTTGTTGATGACTTCGAGCGTGTTTCCGAACTTGACGCCGACGACTCTTCCTCTCTTGCCTGCCGTTACCTGTAGGCTTCTTACCATTTCCACCGCGTCGTCATATGTAATGCTGGTCTCATACGCCGCTTCGTTGACTTCTATGTCGGTGTACCCGAGTTGGTCATGCAGCAGGTACTCAAGTTTTTCCTTTCCCAGCATGGGAGGATTCATTTTGATCACTACATTGAAATCGAGTTCTGAGATCAGGAATTCGCAGATGCTCTCAATCTCTTCGGCCTTGGTTCCGTGAAATGTGGAAAGCGTGATGCTGTCGCCGATTTCAGGATTGAAATAGAGGTCTTTGTACGCAGAAAACTCAGCAGGAATTTGCTGACGATATTCCTCAATGAGTGAGCTCGCATCTCGCATTGAATGCAGCCACTTGCGAATCTGTGCGGACTGAATTCCCGCGAGGTCGTAGCCGACACTGAGATCAAAGATGGTGTCGAGCTGTTTTGGCTGATATGACTTGCTGCTGTCGGAGAGAAACATCCACTGCTTCAATAACTCGATAATCATGGATGCTTTGACATACTCGCGTAGCGATTCATCCAGCGACAATTCCTGCGACCATTCGGTGTTGTAACCAACGGTCGCCATATCTATGCAGGGTCTTGTCAATTCAACGTGGTCATTGATCTGGACTGTTTTCAGTTCTAGTATCCGAGAGCCCGCCAGCCATGAGAGGACGATATTCTGCGCGAGTTGCGTATGCGGGCCTGCCGCCGGCCCGACCGGATTGGCCGCATTCTTCCCGAGAAACTTTACCGATAGATCACACTCGTGCGACCGCCGATAGAAATCTCTCGCCGACAGCTCGAATACGGAATTCGTCGTCTGATATTCATAGAAGATTCTACGAAGCTGGCGGTCAAATGGTATTGGGATTAGTTTGGCCATGCGTTTGATGCAGATCGCCTCGTCGATTATTACTTCGCCATCCTCCTCCACAACTTCTTTGCCTGTTGCCTTGATCTGGCGAAGACTTCATTTTCATCAACTCCCAAAATCTTTCGGTCTTTCATCACCCACTTGCCGCCGACCATCGCCGATTCAACCATTGACGACCGCAGGCCGAATAAGTAATGACCAAGCAGGTTGTCCTTGTTAATAGGTGTAGGCTCGCGATAATTCATCACCACCAGATCGGCGGTGGCGCCTTTTTCCAGAGTGCCGAACTTCTTTCCGAAGATGTTTGAGATCAGCCTGTGTCCGCCGGTGATGAGACTCGCAAAATTCACATTGTCGTTGGTACGTGAATCGCGCTGCTTAAGGAATGCAAACTTCGCTTCTTCCAGCATGTCCGTCGGAAATCCATCCGTGCTCAGGGCAAGCTTTTCTCCGAACTGGTGAATGGGCACGTACCCGACGCGGTTGTTCATGTTTGAGCGCGGATTATGGACCAACCAGCACTGCTTGTCTCTGATCGTTTCGAACTCACGCGGGCTTAGGTGTACACAGTGCGCAAGAATGGATTTGTTCGTGAGAACGTCATGTCGGGCTAATCTGTCGACCACGGTGGCGTCGTAGTTGCCTTTAGCATCTTTCACTTCACATAGATCTTCCGCCACATGAATGTGAACGCCGGTGTTATGTTTCACGGCCAGCGCACCGCAGAGATTCAGTGACTCGTCGCTTAAAGTAAAAGCAGCATGCGCCCCAACATATCCGCGACAGGATTCGTCCGTTGTGTTTTCTTCAATAAATCTTTCGTTTTCGGCAAGACCCTCGTCACGTTTCTTCTTACCGCCGCGATCAGTCACCTCATAACACAACACTCCGCGGAGTCCGACCTGCGTCAATGCTTTCTTGATGAGATCGAGCGAGCCTTTGATGGACGAAGGAGAAGCATGGTGATCTATCAGAGTTGTCGTTCCGCATTTCAACGCTTCAATCGCTCCGAGCAATGCGCTGTAGTACGTCGCTTCTTCGTCGAGGGCGACATCCAACTTCCACCAGATGTTCTTCAGTATCTCTTCGAACGTTCGGGGCGGTGACGAGGGCATCGGCATGCCACGTGACAGACTCGAATAGAGATGTGTGTGTGCGTTCACGAAGCCCGGCAGCACAAGTCTTCCTTCAAGATCGATTACCTCTTCATTCTTGAGCGGCGCAAGCGACTGACGTTCGGCAGCGATCTTGGATCCGACGATCCGCAGATTTGTTTTCTTTAGCTGCGGCGGGGCTAACGTGAATGTGCGGGCGTTCTTAATTAACATGATTCGAAAGAGCCGTCGCTAAGTCTGCCAACGAAGGGTTCACATCAAGCGCTTGTCCCGCTGCTTGTTTTGCCGATTGAATATCCTTCAAACCGTTTCCAGTGATCACGCAAAGGACAGATTCGTTTCGGTTGATAACTCCGCTTTCAATCGCCTTCTTCAGACCTGCTACTCCAGTTACGCCCGCCGGTTCTCCGAATACGGCTCCAATCCGGGCGGTGGTGCGCATTGCCTCGAGGATTTCGTCATCACTTACTGCTATCATTTCTCCGCTCGATAATCTGATCTGTTTGATTGCCCTTCTCCAGTTGCGTGGCGTGCCCACTGCGATGCTGTCTGCAAGCGTCTTCGTCTCTGACGGGGCCAAATCTTTCCCGCTCATGAACGCATCCACGATCGGTCTGGCGCCTTCGGCCTGTACTCCGAGCAAGCGAGGAACGCGATCGATGAATCCGAGTCGTTTCATTTCCTGCAAGCCTTTGCCGATACCACTGATCGTGCAGCCGTCGCCGACGGACACGACGACCCAATCGGGCAGATTCCCGTTTAGTTGTTCTGCTATTTCGAGGCCGGCAGTTTTCTTCCCTTCGACCAGGAAGGGGTTGACTCCGCTGTTGCGGTTGTACCAGCCGTATTTCTCGCAGGCAGCTTTGCAAAGCTCGAAGGCTTGTTCGTAGGTGCCCAGCACACGCAGAACTGTCGCTCCGAATATCAGCAATTGTGTGACCTTCGGCTCAGGCGCGCGTTCAGGAACAAAGATGTAACTCTTCAATCCGGTGGCGGCTGAAAGACCCGCGAGTGATGACGCTGCATTTCCGGTTGAGGCGCAGGCGATTTCTCCGAACCCAAATTCAATTGCTTTAAGCACGCCGACTGAACTTGCCCTGTCCTTGAAAGAGTTGGTTGGATTGCGTCCATCATCCTTCAGCAAGATTTGCTTGATCCCGAAATATTTCGCTAGACGAGGTGCGTCATAGATTGGTGTCCATCCGACAAACAAACGTGGCCGCGCGATATCTGCCGACACCGGAAGCAGCTCGTTGTATCTCCAAATGTTTTGGTCGCGGTCTTGTAATGGACTCTTGGAAAGCGCCGATGCGATCCTTTCGTAATCGTACTCAACATCGAGAATGCCTTCGTCGCCACACGAAGAACAGGTGTAGAGATTGCCGTGCGGATAGGACGCCCCACAGATTTCGCACTTCAGGCGGGTGACCTGAACAGGCGGCGCATACTTCGTAAGAGCGATCATCAATCAGTCCTGCTTCGTGCGAGATGAACAAATCGCGAGCTTCGCTCAGCAAATGAGTCGTCTCGTATCCGCAAGACTCATTCCCTGTTCTTACTCACCGCGTTGTGCCGAGCTATAAGCAGATCAACAGTCTTCACGCGAGGTGAGATCAGAGAGTCGGCCGTCAAAGGGGGGAATTTACGTTTTGTACTCGGCCAAGTGGGAAAAAGTCCGCACAGTCGAGGTGGTTAGTTAGCATCCACCAGCCGAGAATCGCACCAACCTCACGTCAGCTCTGGACACTGAAATTTCGAGTCATGATCAGAAATATGGACAGGTGGTTTGAACGGCTTTCAAGCGTCGATGAAACGCTTCAGACTTAGATCAGGTTTGTTGAGGAATTTGGAGCGGGCGACGAGGCTCGAACTCGCAACTTTCAGCTTGGGAAGCTGACACTCTACCATTGAGTTACGCCCGC
>JAJPKD010000048.1 GCA_021323895.1 Acidobacteriota bacterium
TGAAAGTGAATTTCAATATTGACGAAAATGAGGTAGAGTAGGAAACCTGATTATGACCCTCGATACGATTCCCAGAGATGTAACCGCTCGCGTCGCTTCGGTTCAGACGAATGGAGCGCACGGCCTCCGCTTGATGGAAATGGGCCTCGTGCCCGGTGCGCCGGTGCGCGTCGTGAAGGCCGCTCCCCTTGGCGATCCAATTCAGATTTGCGTTCGCAACTATCACCTCGCGCTGCGCCGCGCTGAAGCTCAGGCAATAGAAGTTACTCTCATCGACTAAACCTACTTTCCAGTCTTAGACAATTAGATGAGTGCAATTCTGGATACGCCCGTAATCGATCAGTCCGCTCGCCAGCAGCAGAGCGCGCGCGAAATGACAATCGTAATCGCGGGCAATCCGAATGCGGGCAAGACCAGCCTATTCAATTCCCTCACCGGCCTGAGACAAAAAGTTGCGAACTATCCCGGCGTCACTGTCGAAAGCAAAGTCGGCCAGTGGACGCTGGCGCCGGAATTGCCGCCGGCAAAGCTAATCGATCTTCCCGGGTTGTATAGCCTCGATGCAACATCGCTCGATGAGGAGATCGCGCGCGCTGCCCTGCTCGGCCGCAACGTGGCGATCCCCAGCCCAGACGCGATCGTCATCGTAGTTGATGCCACGAATTTGGTGCGCAACCTCTATCTTGCGACGCAGCTAATCGAAACGGGACAACCCATCGTCATTGCGCTGACGATGTTCGATCTGGCGCAGCGGAGCCATCTCAACATTAAGGTGGACAAACTGACTGAGGCTCTGGGCGTGCCGGTCGTGCCGGTGGTCGCGAAGCAGAGAAAGGGCCTCGACGATTTGGCGAAGGCCGTCCTGCGGAAGGCCAGACCATCGATAGTTTGTGACGTTGTAAGTCCATTGGCCGATGCGCAGCCGGCGACCCGTCAATCAAAATTGATTCAGCGTTACGCGATGATCGAGCGGATCGTATCTGACGCCGTTGATACGGCCGATGAAGGAAAGCCGGGCGTCAGCGAACGGATCGATCGCTTTGTCACACACAGGTTCCTGGGACCAATCATCCTCGTCATCGTCATGCTGTTGGTGTTTCAGGCGATTTTCTCGTGGGCCTCGCTGCCGATGAGTTTGATCGACAACGTCTTCAGTGCTTTGGGTGATGCGGCGCGCGCGCATCTGCCGGCCGGAATCTTCACCGACCTTTTGACCGACGGAATCATCGCGGGCGTGGGCGGCGTACTCGCTTTTCTGCCGCAGATTCTGTTGCTATTTCTGTTTATTTCACTGCTGGAAGACAGCGGCTACATGGCGCGCGCGGCGTTTCTGATGGATCGCCTGATGCGCGCCGTCGGCTTGCACGGCAAAGCGTTTGTGCCGCTGCTCAGCAGCTTTGCCTGTGCTGTTCCCGGAATCATGGCGACGCGCACGATCGAGAATCCGAAGGACCGAATCGCGACGATCATGATCGCGCCGTTCATGAGTTGTTCGGCGCGTCTGCCCGTTTACACTTTGATGATTGCTGCGTTCTTTTCCGGGCGAAGAGTCCTGGGCGTGATTTCGCTCGGGGCGGTGATCATTCTCGCGATGTACATTCTGGGAATCCTGGTCGCGATCGTCGTCGCCTGGATCTTAAAGCACACAATTTTGAACGCGCCGCCGCCACCGTTCGTGATGGAGCTGCCGCCTTATCGTTTGCCTGATCTCGGAAACGTCATGCATGCGTTGTTCAGCCGCTGCTCGATCTTTTTGAAACGCGCGGGCACCGTGATCTTGGCGATTTCGATCGTGCTGTGGGCGCTGATGGCTTTTCCGCGGGGTGGTTCGATCACGTCTGGATCGGATGGCGATAAGGCGGTTCAGATCGAAAACAGTTTCGCCGGTCGCGCCGGTCGATTGATCGAACCAGCGATCAAGCCGCTCGGTTTCGATTGGAAGATCGGCATCGGCTTGATTTCGTCGTTTGCTGCGCGCGAGACAATCATTTCCACGCTCAGCATCGTTTACAACGTAGGCGAAAACGCGGACAGCAAATCGACATCGTTGGTTGACGCGCTGCGCAACGCCAGGCGCGCGGATGGTTCGCCGTTGTGGACGCCTCTGGTCGGACTCTCTTTGATGATCTTCTTCCTCTTGGCGTGTCAGTGCATGTCAACAGTAGCGATTGTTCGGCGCGAGACGAATTCGTGGCGTTGGCCCATCTTCATGGTGAGCTACATGCTCGTGCTGGCCTGGGTCGCGTCGTTCATCACATATCAGGGCGGGCACCTGCTGGGCTTTAGTTAAGATGAAATTCGATTGGCAAATCATTGCCGCGGGAATCGCGCTCCTTGGCGCGCTGGCTTATGTTGGCTGGCGCGGCTGGCTGCGAATTTCTTCGATGAGACCCCACAAAAGCATGAGCGCAAGTTCGTGCGGCGAAGCTTGTGGCTGCGGCGGCAAGAAAAGCACTGCGCGATAATTCGATTCGCATTCGGCGCTGCGCAAACTTCACCAGCAAAATTCTCAAACCAGTCCACCGCCATAAGCGTCTAAGATCACGCAACGCTCCTGCCGATTAATTCAGGAGACGCAATCAATATTTCCCCGAAGGAGTAATCAAAATGTTTTTAGGCAAGAAACTTTCAATAATCGGATTGGCGCTGGCATTAGGCGCAGGCAGCGTCGTTCTTGCGCAGCAGGTTCAGCCGGCTAATCCGGCGGCCGGCCCGCAGCAACCTCAACGACGCGCATTCGCGCGACGCATGATGCGACGCCGCGCGCGGATGGGCATGTTACGCGGCCTGAGGCAATTGAATCTGACCGATCAGCAGAAGCAGCAAGCTCGATCGATCGTGCAAACGAACTTTCAAAGCACCCAGGCGCAGAGACAGGAACTGCGCAAGCTGATGGAGCAGCGACGCGCCGGACCTTTGGATGCGAACGGTATTGCGCGTGCGAAGGAGTTGCGCGGGCAAATGAGGGAATCGCGAAAGGCCGTGCGCGCGCAGTTGGCTGCGTTGCTCACGCCTGATCAGAAGGCGAAGCTCGAAGAGTTGAGAAAGGCGAGGCGTGCTAACCACCCACGTATGCGTCGCGGTCAGGCTTTGTAATCCGAAACGAGATTCAACCAGAGATTCTTAGCGCCGCTCGAGAGCGATCTCGGCGGCGCGATTTTTTGATGGAGTCTGTTTTTGATGCTTGCCCTGACGGTCGGGCTTCTGAAGTCACGCTTCCCCATCGAAGCACGTGTAGCAAACGCGCTTCAGCGCTTCGTAACTCAACAGTTCGATGTCCGGCGTGACAAAGTCGGCTTGCGCGCGCTCTTCGCGCAGCAGATCGGTGCTCAAATATTTCTTGTTATCGTCGGGGAGGACAGTCGTCACCACAGCATCGTCGCCCAATTCATTCTGAACCATCAATGCGCCGATGAAATTCGCGCCCGAGGAAATGCCAACTCCCAATCCTAGTTGGGCCGCGAGTTTCTGCGCCATCAGAATCGCATCGCCATCGTGAACGCTGACTACAGAATCAAGTTTATCGAGCTGCAAAATCGACGGAATGAACTCGTCAGAGATTCCCTGGATGCGGTGATGGCCGACTTTGTGCCCGGTTGAAAGCGTCGGCGACTCGATCGGTTGCAGCGGATGAAGCTTGATCGCGGGATTGCGTTGGCGCAGAAACTTACCGACGCCCATGATCGTGCCGCCGGTACCAACGCCGGCGATAAAAGCATCTGGAACAATTGAATTGAAGTAAAGCTGCCACCAGATTTCCGGCCCGGTAGTTTTCTCGTGCGCCTCGACGTTGGCTGCGTTCGCGAACTGCGATGGCAGAAATACCTGCGCCTTCTGTTCAGCCAGTTCTTCAGTCATGCGGATGCTGCCGAGGAACCCGCCCTGGTCGCGGCGAACGGGAACAATCTTCGCGCCGAGACTCTTAATCAACGACACGCGTTCCTGCGACATCCAATCCGGCATGAAGATCACAACCTGATGGCCCAACGCGCGTCCGATCGCGGCGAAAGAAATTCCGGTATTGCCGCTGGTTGCTTCCGCGATCGTGTCACCCGGCTGAATTCGGCCTTCGGCGTAGGCCTTTTTCAAAATGTGAAAGGCCATCCGGTCCTTGATGCTCCCGGTCATGTTGATGTGTTCGGCCTTCGCGTAAATGAGCCGCGGCTTGCCGCGATAACGAAATTGGATCGCCAACAGCGGCGTGTTGCCGATCATGTGTTTGAGATTCTGGCAGCGGGTTGCCGCCTCAACTTGCGATCGAGTGCGTGAGTCCAACCGATCGTTGACACGAATGAAGGGTTGAATGGTGGCGAGCTGCTGAGACATGACAATCGGGCTATCTTCGAACAAACAGATCTCTCGCCGCCGCCTCCTCGGTCATTTGCTGGCACACCAAACACAGGGCGGCCGCGGGATCGGCCAACAGTCGCTTACCGCCGATGTGCGCGCCGCACTCGGCACAAAGGCCATAGCCACCATCCATCAGGCGATCCTGGGCATCGTTAATTGCGCGCAAACGCTCTTCCATGTCCTCGCGATGACGACACTCGATTTCTCGATCAACTTCCATCGAAGGCTCACGATCGTCTGCGAACACTGGCTCGCCCAGAAGATCGCGCGACACTGCTTCCTTTTCGGCTTGTAGCGATTCCCAAACCTCGCCCCCGCTGCCGGCAAACGGCGACTCGCCGATTCCTTCTACGCTCTGAAGTAACATTCCGTCCATGATTGCCACCTCGCTCAGTATCAAGCACAAAACTGGCGCGCTCATCTGAGCAAGATTCATTCCCTGCGGGCTTCTCAACGAATGTGCCGCAGATCACTTTGGGCCTGGCCCAGCTTGCGACCTTTCACACGTCAAATGCGAAAGTTTGCGCAGCTTTGCTGCCTTCAGTCGCTTTTCCGGTCAATTTCTCATTTCTGTTTATCGGCACGTGCGTTGCACTTCATCGGCTGATTCTTGCGCCGATGGCGACAAGCCCGATCGAAGATAAAGGAGAAAGATCATGAAGAGTCTGCTTTTATTTGTAACCTTGCTTTGCGCTGTGGCGCTGAGCAGCAGTGCATTCGTAGGCAGCAAAGCAGCGAACACTGGAAAGCGACAGAGAGCGACCACGATGTTCAGCACGCCGGTGAAACTGCAGGGCGTAACCCTGAAAGGCGAATACCTTTTTGTTCACGACGATGCAGCGATGGCTCGCGGCGAAGCCTGCACCTTTGTTTACAAAGGCAATGCACCGATCAAAGAAAAGCTCGTGGTTTCGTTCCATTGCGTCCCGGTCCAACGCTTCAAAGTCGACAGCTTTACCGTGCGAACGCAATTAGTGAACGGCATTGATGAGCTGCGCGAATATCAATTCGCGGGCGACACCGAAACTCACATGGTGCCCGAAGCCAAGTAAGTTCGCGACGGCCAGCAACTCTCGTCTTCGGCAACTAACCACCAAAAGGTCTTCTTCGTCGCGCACGTTCGCAGCGTGGCGACGAAGACCTTTTGCCCGCAATTAGAAAGAGAAACGCGATGAACAATACACTGACAATCACCGACAACCGCACCGGCAAACAATACGACGTGCCGATCGAGAACGAGACGATCAGGGCGCTCGATCTGCGCAAGATCAAAGTCAACGACGACGACTTTGGCTTGATGACTTACGATCCGGCATTCATGAACACGGCGTCGTGCAAGAGCCGCATTACGTTCATCGACGGCGACAAAGGCATCCTCGAATATCGCGGGATTCCGATCGATGTGCTGGCTGAGAAGAGTACTTATCTCGAAGTTGCCTACCTGCTACTGCACGGCAAGCTGCCGACTGAATCCGAATTGAAGGATTGGACGTGGAACATCACGCATCACACGTTCATCAACGAAAGCATCAAGCAGGTGATGGACGGCTTTCATTACAACGCCCATCCGATGGGCATGTTCATCGCGATGCTCGGAGCGCTGGGCACTTTCTATCCGGACGCGAAAGATATTTTCAACCAGGAGAGCCGATGGAAACAGATTTATCGATTGATTGCGAAAGTGCCGACAATCGCCGCTTTCGCTTATCGCCATCGCATCGGGATGCAGTATTCGTATCCGGATAACGATCTGAGCTACGAGGGCAACTTCCTCAACATGATGTTCAAGACGACCGAGCTGAAGTACAAGCCAGATCCGGTGCTGGAACGTGCGCTCTCGATTCTGTTCATCCTGCACGCCGATCATGAGCAGAATTGCAGCACCAACGCGATGCGGAGCATCGCCAGCGCCCAGACAGATCCGTTTTCGTCAATGGCCGGCGCGGCGGCAGCGCTGTATGGTCCGCTGCACGGCGGCGCCAACGAAATGGTTTTGCGGATGCTCAACGAGATTGGATCGATCAATAACATTCCCGAGTATATCAAGCGCGTTAAGGCCGGCGAGTTTCGGCTGATGGGATTCGGCCACCGCGTTTACAATAACTACGATCCGCGGGCCCAGATAATCAAAAAGGCTGCCTACGATGTTTTCGAAGTTACCGGAAAGGATCCGCTGCTCGATATCGCGCTCGAGCTCGAACGCATCGCGCTCGAAGACGAGTACTTCGTGAAGCGGAAACTCTATCCAAACGTGGACTTCTATTCGGGAATCATTTACCAGGCGATGCGATTCCCGGTCGATATGTTTCCAGTCTTATTTGCGATTCCGCGCACTTCGGGCTGGCTGGCGCAATGGTCGGAGATGCTGGACGACCCGGATCAGAAGATCGCGCGTCCGCGTCAGATTTATCTCGGCGCGCGCACTGCCAGCTACACGCCGATGTCCGCGCGCAACGGCAAGACTGAATTTGCGAAAGCGTAAGGTGGAAAATGAGTACGGCTAAATTTGCAATCAACCCAAACGAAACCAGACATACAGAAGCCGGCTTGCTCGGGCATCTGCTTCTGGATCACCCGCTGCTGAATGAAGGCAGCGCCTTTCCGGAAGACGCGCGACGCCAACGGCGTCTGCTCGGTTTGCTTCCCTATCACTGCTCGACCGTCGATGAGCAACTCGCGCGCGTTTACGAAAACTACAAACGCAAAGACAGCGATCTTGAGCGGTACATCTTTTTGAATTCGCTTCAGGACCGCAACGAGACTTTGTTCTACCGCCTGCTGCGCGAGCACATCACCGATATGATGCCGATCATCTACACGCCGACGGTCGGCGAAGGCTGCCGGCGGTACAGTCATGTGTTTCGACGGCCCCGCGGCGTTTATGTGTCGTATCCCTACCGCGACGAAATCGAATCGCTGCTGGAAAACGCGCCCACACAAAACGTCGAAGTCATCGTCGTCACTGATGGCGAAAGGATTCTCGGGCTTGGCGATCTCGGCGTTGGCGGCATGGGAATCCCGGTCGGAAAACTCGCGCTCTACACGCTGTGCGCGGGAATCCATCCGGCGACGACACTGCCGATCATCCTCGATGTCGGCACTGACAATAAGGAACTGCTCGATGATCCTCTCTATCTGGGTTGGCGGCACGTGCGCGTGCGTGGGCATGACTACGACGAGTTTATCGAAGCGTTCGTGCAGGCCGTGATGAAGAAGTTTCCCAACGTGCTGCTGCAATGGGAAGATTTTTCCAAGAACAATGCGCCCCGCATTCTCGAGCGTTACCGTGATCGACTCTGCACCTTCAACGATGACATCCAGGGAACGTGCGCCGTTACCGTCGCGGGCTTGCTGGCGGCGACCAAAGTCACGGGGACAAAGCTGAGCGAACATCGCATTGTGATTCTCGGCGCCGGCTCGTCAGCGATTGGCATTAGCGATCAGATCGTTGCAGCAATCGGAATGGAAGGCGTTGACCGGGATGAGGCGAAAAAATCAATTTGGCTCGTCGATAGCCAGGGACTGGTTCACGACCAGCGAAAGCTCGATCAGTTCAAACAGAAATACGCGCAATCGTTCGAACGAACTTCGGGATGGAAGCTCGACGATCCGTCACGAATCACGTTCGCCGATGTGGTGCGAAATGTTCACCCGACAATCTTGATAGGCACCTCGGCGCAACCGGGTGCGTTCACGGAACAGGTTGTGCGCGACATGGCGACGCATACCGAGCGGCCTATCATCTTTCCACTTTCGAATCCGACGTCCAAGAGCGAAGCGCTCCCGGCGGACTTGATCGCCTGGACTGAAGGCCGCGCACTGATTGCCACCGGCAGTCCGTTTGCTCCGGTGCCATTCAATGGCCGCGAGATTCGCATCGGTCAATGCAATAACTCGTTTATTTTTCCGGGCGTCGGGCTGGGCGTCATCGCTTCCGGCGCGCGGCGCGTCACAGATGCGATGTTTGTCGCGGCGGCGCGCGTGCTCAGCGACTATTCACCGGCGTTGCGCGATCCCGAGGGCTCGCTCTATCCGCCGCTCGAATATGTTCGTGAAATTTCAAAGAGCGTTGCGCTCGCGGTGGGACGTGAAGAACAGAAGGCCGGGCTGGCGGCGGCATCCGACGCCGCAACGCTCGAGCGCCAGGTCACCGAAAAGATGTGGCAGATTGATTATTGAAAATCGCGCGGGCAGGTTGGCAAAAGAAAAACCATCCTGCTCGCAATTTCATGAGCAATCTTTCCCACGAATTGTGGAAAACGCCACAAATTCATTTTCGACTAAGGCAACTGCCGAGCAGGCGTCTGGGTTGTTTCCTTAGTTTCTGATGAGATTGAACCCGGCACGGTCATTGCTCCAAACAGTAGCGAGGTGCAGAGAGACCCGGATCCCTGTAGCAGCCCATGAGAATCAAACGAATTCTTTGCCCAACTGATTTGACGGCGGATTCTGAAACTGCTTTGCGGTATGGCGTCGCGCTCGCGCGCGCTTACGAGGCGCAACTCATTCAGATGTATTGCGAGAACAGCGGAAACGGTAGCGAAGCCCCGCCGGCACAGCCTGCCGATGTCATGGATGAGGCTCTGCTGAAGCAGGCTGATCGCGAGGAACTAAAAAATTTCGGTTGGCAATCCGTGGTCCTGGGCTGTGACGATCCGGGCGACTGCATCACTCGCGAAGCTGCAAAGCTGGGCATCGATCTGATCGTAATGAGATCGCGCCGCCGTCCGCACCGCGCTGCCTTGCTGGGGTCAGTGGCTGAATCAGTTTGTCGCACTGCGCCTTGTCCAGTGATGGTTATGCACAGTGACGAACGAGATTGGATTAGTGGAAATGCCCGCGAGATTGGTTTGAAGCGCGTCCTCGTCGCTTACGACTTTTCTGATTATTCAGAGTTGGCGTTGAAGTTGGGACTGCTGGTGGCCCAGGAGTATCAGGCCGAGCTACACCTTTTGCACGTGCTGCCGCCATTCACGCTCAACGAGACTGAACTCTCGTGGTATCCGCTAGGCAAGGAAGGCGTGTATCACAAAGCCGCACGCCGCTTGCAAAAGGCTGTTCCTGATGAGGCTCATCTCTGGTGCACGCTTAAGAACGTAATAAGCGAAGGGCAACCGTATCGAGAGATTCTCAACTACGCGCAGCGAAATGAGATCGATCTTGTCTGTATCGGCGCGCACGGAGCGGGCTTTGGAATTCAGACTCTGTTCGGTTCGAACGTCGATCGCGTCTTGCGCCAGTCGCCCTGCCCGGTGCTCGTAGCTCGTCCGCTGAGACTGCCAAAAGAAACCACGACCGTCCTGGTTGAGAGAAAGGCAGTGCGCAATTCCGATCCGACCACAGCGGCCTACAGCTCTGCGCCTGCGAGCTAAGACCCCAATCATACTCTTAGCCGCTTCACAAAATCCCGCTCACGCGTTTTAATGTGTCGCCGTAGTTCGGCAGGCTGACACATGAGTAAACGCAAAATCATCGTTCACATCGCAACCAGCGCCGACGGGTTCATCGCCCGCAAAGACGGCGCCGTCGATTGGCTCGATCGACCAATGCCGAAAGGCGAAGATTATGGGATGGCGGCATTTTACAAATCGATTGATACGATCATCTACGGGCGAAAGACTTACGAAGTGGCGGTGAAATTTGTTGAGCAAGGATTAGAAATACCTACTGACAAACGCGTTCGAAACTACGTCTTCTCGCGGCGGGCACCGAAGAAAATTCTGCCCGGCTTTGAATTCACGGAAGAACCGATCAGGAAATTCGTCAAGCGCCTTCGCGCTCAAAAAGGCAAAGATGTCTGGATGATGGGGGGTGGCGAAATCATCGCGTCATTCCTCGATGCCGGCGAGATCGACGAATTCAACATTCACGTCATTCCCACGTTCATCGGCGAGGGTATTCCGCTGATTGCGCCGAAGCATCGCACGGTCCCACTTAAACTTCTTTCCACAAAAAAGTATTCGGATGGAGTGGTGAAGTTGCATTACGCGGTGTTGACGTAGGACTCATCCGCAGATTTCGCAGATTACACAGCTTAAGAAATACAAGGAAGCGCGGAGCCTCGGCGTAAAGATGGAGCCATGAAGACATCGACGATCACGCTTGTCTATAGGTTCTTCTTTCTGCGTAATCTGTGAATCTGCGGATTGTTTGCGGTCACGCCTCAGCCGGCTTCAACTTCTTCGGAGGCTTCTTCTTCGCGGCCTTCTCATCCTGCGGCGGCTCTTCTTCCTTCGTCATCCGATTAATCATCATCTGCTGCAGGAAGCCGACAATGTTGCCCACCAGCCAGTAGAGCAGCAGCCCTGACGGCGCGCTCCACAAAATGTAAAGCATGAAGAGCGGCATGCCGACGGCCATCATCTTTCGTTGCAACGGATCAGCTGAAGGCGCGGGGGTAAGCAACTGCAAGACGATCATCGAGCCGCAGAAAAGAATCGGCAGCACGCGAATGAAATAGAGGATGTAAGGCTCGGGTCCGGACAAATCGGGAATCCACAGGAACGATGCCTGTCGGAAGTCGATCGAGATCGTGATCGCGCTATAGAGGGCAAACAGAAACGGCATCTGAATCAGCAACGGCAAACAACCACCCAGCGGGTTCGCCTCCTTCATCAGACGCAGCTGCTCCATCTGCAATTCCTTTAAGCGCGGATCGCTCTGCTTCATTCCCTTCAATTGCTCTTGCAGTTCTTTCATGCGTGGCGCGTACCTCTGCGCCTTTTTCATCTTGCGCGATGATTGCCACTTGAGCGGGAAGAACAGCGAATAGATGAGGATCGTGAAGAGGATGATCGCGATGCCGTAACTGCCGGTCAGCTTTTGCAGTTCATTGATCGACCAGAGAATCGGACCGGCCAAACCACGCCGCAGCCACGCGAAGATGCCGTAGTTAATCGCTTCACCTAGATCGACCTGCGGTCCGCCTGCTTTGGCGATCTCCTTGCTCGCGTCGTCGAGCAGGTTGTGATCCTTCGGACCAACATAAAGCTGAATCTTCGAACCGTCGGCGCGAATCGGAAGCAATCCGGTCAAAAGATAATGCTGCTCAGGTTTGTCTGGGCCATACGCGACCGTGCGATATTCGAGTCCGGTGACGGGACTCGCAGGCACGGCGATCATTCCAAAATATGTGTCGCTGATCCCAGCCCATTGAACTGAACCGCCCACCTTCTGCAAGTCCGGACCTTCGGGACGAGCAGAGCTGAACCAACCGCTTGGGTTTCGGTGAATTGGATCGGCGGGATAACGTTGCGTCTTGCCGTCAACAACGGCCATGCCTTCGGGCGCAACTGTGTAGAAGCTGTGGTGCTCGATGCCCTGGTCGCCGATGCTTGGGCCGATCGCCAGCATGGTCAACGGCAGCGGCTGATTGTTGCGCGCAACCTTAATCTCGAGTTCGGTGTTGTAGCGATCGGCAAAGAACGTGACCCGCTTGGTCGCATCCAGGCCCGTCGCGTCGTCGTGGATCACAAAATCGATCTGCTTCGATCCATTCGGTACGTTGATCGTCTCGTCGCCTGATTCGGCATTCGGCCCAAACGTCCGATAGTTTCTGGTGGCTAAAGCTTGATCGACACTCGCGTCGCCGGTAATGATCTGAAGCGTGCGGAAAACTTTGTCCGGCGGAACGTCAGACGGCGGAGTCGGAATCAGTTCGAGTGGTTTCGGATTCGCCTTAGTTGAGCTGGCTCCGTAAAGGTCGTGACCGTTGTTCTTGTTCCTCCTGATGATCCAACTGGTGACGACGGCGCCGCGTGTATCGAACGTCGCTTCATACAGCGGCGTGACGACGCGGAGCTTGCGCTGCGGGACAGTGTCAGGAGCGGGCGTCGCTGACGCGGCAGCTTGCGCGGGAGTTGGTGTCGCGGTCGCCTTCGCGGCTTGCGCAGTTGATGACGGCGAAGGTGACGCCGACGACGATGCGTTTGCGTTCGCATTCGGCGGCTGCGGCGGCTTCGCTGGCGGAAAAAGATAATTCCAAAGAATAAGCACGGCCGCCGAAGCGACCAAAGCAAGCAGGAATCGTTGTTGTGACTTCATTATCGAGTACGGCGCACAACGCCGTCTTTACTCAGCTCTCCCAACGTGTCGGTACCGCGAGCGATAGCGAGCGGATCAAGTGTCTTCATGGACTCAATTGATCCCGTCGCTATCGCTCCTAGTACTGACCCACACTACTTCACCGGATCGTAACCACCGGCGCAAAACGGCTGGCAGCGCAGCAACCGCCAAACCGCCATCCCGATTCCTTTGATCGCGCCGTACTTCTGGATGGCTTCTTGCGCATACTCTGAGCACGTCGGTTGAAATCGGCAAGACGGCGGTAGCCACGGCGAGATTACCGCCTTGTAAAACTTCAAAAGCGAAATCAGAATCGTGCGCATCACCGCTCATCCCGCGCGACCTGCTCAACAATCCTACGAAACTCGCGGAAACGAAGTTCTTCGGTTGAACTCAGCAGCGCTCGCTTCGCATTGATGACCCAATCGTACCGATGTTGAAGCTGCCCCAAATCATTTTGACTGCGGCGAAAAACCTCTCGCACCAACCGCCGCGCGCGATTTCGATCCACCGATTTGCCCACCGCTTTCGTTGAAGCGGTCACGCCCAGGCGATGCTCAGGCACTTCATTACGGCGTAAAAAAGCGGCCATCAAACGGCCGTCATAACGTCGCCCTTCGGCGTAAATTCTTTGGAATTCGGCCCGCGCGCGCAAGCGACAATGCTTTGGCAACGCCTCCCGCAGCTTCGGCGGCGGCGTGTTTGAAGCTAAAGGCGGGCTCGAATTCAATTGATTAATAATGCGACGGGGTGAGTCGCTTGCGGCCTTTGGCGCGGCGCCGTTTCAGCACCAGCCGGCCGTTCTTGCTCGCCATGCGCGCGCGGAATCCGTGCGTTTTCGCGCGGCGGCGAGTGTTCGGTTGAAAGGTTCGCTTCGGCATAGATAAGAATTCTCCACTTCAAAGAAAAGACTTAGCCTAATGGCGCGGCAATTCGATGTCAAGGAGCGTTGAAGGCGCGCTTGACGCATGAAAAAACGGCGTGTTAGCCTTTCAAGCTTTGGACGCACGCAGCTTGGGTCACTGTGATCATCGAAGCGCAGTGAAACCGAATTTCAGATCTCGCAGTTCAACGGTCTGAAAAACTTAATCCCCAGCTCAGACGAATCGTAATGCACTTCGCGCTCGGCTTCGCCGAAAACTCAATTCAACTTGTGCCTGACGGCACGCTAATCCTTCACGTCATCATCATCCTCGTGATGGTGTACGTGCTCAACGCGACGCTCTTCAAACCGATCAATCAGATTTTGGCGTCGCGCGAAAAGCGGACCCGCGGCCGACTAACCGAAGCCGAAGAAATTACTGAGAGCGTGAACAAGAA
>JAJPKD010000124.1 GCA_021323895.1 Acidobacteriota bacterium
GACGTGCTCAAAGCGACGATGTCGGCGTCGGGGATCATCGGCACATTTCTGGGCGTGCGCTCGCCGGGAACGGCGTATGTGCTGCTGCATCACTACATGGGCGAGATTGACGGTGCGTTTCGTTCGTGGGGTTTGTCGCGCGGCGGGACCGGCGCCATTTCCAATGCAATTGCCGACGCAGCGCGCGAAGCCGGCGCCGAGATTCGCACCGAAGCGCCCATCGCGAAAATCATTTTGAAGAATGGTGAAGCGAAAGGCGTCGCGCTGGAAAACGGTGACGAGCTTTACGCCGACGTGATCTCATCCAGTGTCGATCCGCGCCTGACATTCATGAAGATGGTTGGCGAGGAACACCTCCCGGAGGATTTCGTCGATGACATCAAGCGCTACAAATTCCGCGGCTCGTCGGGCAAAGTGAATCTCGCGCTCGATGCTCTGCCGGAATTCAAATCGATGCCGGGCAATGGCGCGCAACACCTGCGCGGCGCGGTCTCGATCTCGCCGAGCGTTGATTACATGGAACGCGCATACGACGATGCGAAATATGGACGATTCTCGCGGCGGCCTTACATCGACATGGTGATTCCCACGCTGACTGATCCTTCAGTCGCTCCGCCGGGCAAGCACGTCATGTCCTGCTTCGTGCAATACGCCCCGTACAACTTGAAAGAAGGAAACTGGGACGAGCAGCGCGAGGCGTTCGGCGACACGGTCATCGACACGATCGCTGAGCACGCGCCGAATATCAAAGACATCATTCTGCATCGCCAGGTGGTGACGCCACTCGATCTTGAACGCGAGTTTGGTTTGTCGGAAGGAAATATTTTTCAAGGCGAACTGACTTTGGAACAACTCTTCTTTCTGCGACCAGCGCCGGGTTGGGCGCAGTATCGTTCGCCGATTAAGAACCTTTACATGTGCGGCTCAGCGACGCATCCCGGCGGCGGCATCATGGGCGCGAGCGGACGGAATGCGGCGATGGCGATCCTAAAAGACAAGTTTTGAGTTTTCAGTTTTGAGTTTTGAGTTCGGCCTTCTCTGAAAACTGCAAACTGAAAACTGACAAGTTATGGATCCCGTAATCATCATCGGCGCCGGCCACAACGGTCTGGTCGCTGCATACTATCTCGCCAAGGCGGGACTGAAACCGCTTGTGCTCGAGCGGCGCGAGATGGTTGGCGGCGCGTGCGTCACCGACGAGTTTCATCCGGGCTTTCGCTGTTCAAGTCTAGCGACGAGCGCGGGGCCGCTGCTTCCGCAAATCATCAACGATGTGCAACTCCAGAAATACGGCGTCGAATTCATCAAGCCGTCGGTTCAAGTGTGCGCGTTGAATGACGGCGCACCAATCTGCATTTACGATGAAGTGAACCACACGGCAGCGGAATTAGCGAAGGCCTCAGCCAAAGACGGCGCAAACTATTCGGAATTTGTTGGCGCGTTCGACCGCATCGGTAGTGCGCTGCGGCCGCTGCTGACGATGACGCCGCCCGACATCGACTCGCCGACTAAGTCGGAACTGTGGAATCTCGGCAAACTCGGTTGGAAGATTCGCGGCCTTGGAAAGAAAGATGAATATAGGCTGCTGCGCTACGGCCCAATGGCGGTCGCGGATCTCGCCGCGGAGTGGTTTGAAAATGAAACTCTGCGCGCGATTGTCGCGGCGCGCGGAATCTTTGGCGCATTCGCCGGACCTTGGTCGGCAGGCACCAGCGCACCACTGCTTTTGCAGGCAGCGATGAGTGGCGGCGCAATCTCGCCAACGATCTTCGTGAAGGGTGGGATGGGCGCGTTGACGCAGGCGCTCGCGAAAGCGGCCACTTACGCCGGCGCAGAGATTCGCACGAACGCGGAAGTTAAGAGTATTGAGGTGAAAGAGGATCGAGTTGCGGGTGTGGTGCTCACGAACGACGAATCAATTCCGACCTGGACGGTCGTGTCGAACGGCGATCCGGGAGTGACCATACTGCAACTGTTGGATTACTCCGGAGACCTCCTTACCTTTCGAGCGCGCGCTCAAAACTATCGTGCGCATGGCGTTGTCGCGATGGTGCATCTCGCGCTATCAGCCTTGCCGAAATTCGTGGGAGTTGATTCGAAGGAAAAGCTCTCCAGTCGGATTCACATCGGGCCCGACATTGACTACATCGAACACGCATTCGATGCGGCGAAGTACGGCGACTTCTCGACCAAGCCGTTCATGGAAGTCACGATTCCGACGCTGACCGATCCATCACTCGCGCCGAACGGCGCGCACGTCATGACGATTCATGCGCAGTACGCGCCGTACAAGTTGGAGGATGGTGATTGGGATTCGCGACGCGAAGAGCTCGGCGAGGCGATCGTAAACGCGCTTTCTGACTACGCGCCCAATTTGAAAGAGTTGATCGTCGGGCGACGAGTGCTCACGCCGCTCAACCTCGAACGAACCTTCGGCTTAACCGGTGGACATATTCATCACGGCGAGATGTCGCTCGATCAACTCTTTGCCTTCCGGCCGTTTATCGGAGCGGCGCAATATCGCACGCCGATTAATGGCTTGTATTTGTGCGGGGCGGGAACTCATCCCGGCGGCGGCGTTACTGGCGCGCCGGGATTCAATGCGAGTCGTGAAGTAATCCGTGACCTCAAGAAATAAGCCACAGATTTACACAGATGGACACAGATAAATGGTTTTCTGATCTGTGCTAATCCGCGTTAATCTGTGGCCGTCTTATTTCTCTGCATCAATCCAACAACCGCGCTAACCCCGGACGCGATAATTCCTGCCACGATAAAGATCGTCCCGACGAACGCCTGTTTGGCCGCCGCGAATCCGCTTCGCACCTGCGCGATCAAATCTTTCAGCCCCGCATCATGCGGAATCGTCAGCAATCCGATCGCCAACAAGAACGATCCCAGCGCCATGAGCATCAACCACGGCGCGGTGATTGAAGAGCGGCCAATCTTCTTGCCAATTTCGCTCTTCGAATAGCTGTACGACAAATAAACCGCGAGACCCAGCAGCAGCCACGCGACGAAACGCCACCATGACGACGGCGGCAAGTAGTACATCAGGAAGACGCACGATACGGCGCCGAGCATGGGGAGAATCCACGGGCCGAATGGAACTCTGAATGGCCGTTTGCGATTCGGTTCTTTGTAACGAAGGATGATGATGCCGACGCAAACCAGCACGAAAGCGAAGAGCGTTCCGATGTTCGTGAGGTCGACCATCTCGTCGATGCTCATCACCGCGGCAAAGCCACCGACGATTACGCCCGTGAGAATCGTGGTGACGTGCGGAGTCTTAAACTTCGGGTGAACTTTTGCGAACACGGGCGGCAGCAAACCGTCGCGCGCCATGGAAAAGAAAATGCGCGGTTGACCTAACTGAAACACCAGCAGCACTGCCGTGTGCGCGACAACCGATCCAAAGGCGACGACTGCGCTGGCCCAACGCGCTTGCGGCGCGACGTGATTCAAGGCCATCGTCAAGGGCTCGGCTTGTTCAGTCGCCAGCCGCTTGACCAACTCGCCGTAAGGCATCGCGCCAGTGAACACCGCGGCGACCACGACGTAAAAAACTGTGCAGATGACTAACGACGCGATAATGCCGATGGGCAGATCTCTAGCCGGATTCTTCGTTTCTTCGGCCACAGTCGAGACGGCATCAAAGCCGATGTAAGCGAAAAAGACTACGGCAGCCCCAGCGAGCGTTCCTCCCCATCCCATCGGCTGAAACGGATGCCAGTTGCTCTCCATCTTCGACGGCGAAACGAAATAGAAAAGCGCGCCGATAAAGAACAGCAGCACGATGATCTTCACGCCCACCATGACCGCGTTGAACTCGGCGGACTCCTTGATGCCCAACACGAGAACAATGGTGAGAAGAGCAACGATGCCAAACGCGAGCAGATTGAAAACGATTGGATAGCCGAAGATGTGCGGTGCGTTCTCAAGTAATCCGGGAATTTTTCTGGCGGTGCGAAAGTCAGTCGCCAACCAATCGGGGATGTTGATGCCGAACGCATCGTGCATGAACGAGCGAAAGTAATTCGCCCAACTGATCGCCACCGCGACGTTGCCGATCGCGTACTCGAGCATCAAGTCCCAGCCGATGATCCACGCGACTAATTCGCCGAGCGTTGCGTAAGAATAGGTGTAGGCCGAGCCCGAAATCGGAACCATCGCCGCCATCTCGGCATAACACAACGCCGTGAATGCGCAGACTACCGCCGTGATCACGAATGACACCATCAACGATGGCCCGGCGCCCGGACGTGATGCATCACCGGCGGCGGCAGTGCCCACGGTCGCGAAAATTCCGGCGCCGATGATCGCGCCGATGCCGAGGAGCGTGATGTTGATTGGCCCCAGCGTGCGCTTTAACGCGTGACCTTCTTCCTGGGCCGAGGCGAGGATGTCATCGAGGTTCTTTGTGCGAAAGATGCCGCGTAACATGCGGCGGAGTGTACGTTCTAAGTTTCGAAGTTTCAAGCTTTTTGTCGGAGCGCACGCAGGATGCGTGCGCTCCCCTTTGCCCTTCGCTCTTTGCCTTGTTAGACTCGCGATGGATTTGAGTTTCTGTCACCCCATGGACGCTGATTCGAAATCAAAGCCCCTTCACGAAAATCTCGATACAACTTTCGTCAACCTTTGGTCTTTGCTGCGCAGCCTGACGCAAAAGCAATTCGTCGGGCGGGTTCATGTGGAGTCTGCCGATTACTCGGCTGATATTTTCATGAATGGATCGGCGACACCGGTGGTGCATGAAGTCGATCACGCGACTGGGACTGAAACAACTGAAGAATCGGCGCTTCATCGCTTAGTGTTACGAACACGCGAAACTCCGGCGAAGATCACCATTTTCGAAGGCGCGGAGGAAGCTGCTTTTCTGGAACCAGCGTCGAAAGCAGCGCCAGTGATCGATGCATCATCGGCGAATGAGGCACGCGTTAGAGAAAGTGTCAGAAGTTTTCCTAACGAAGACCCAACCGAAATTCCGAACCGTGCTGAACCGAAGCCTGTCAGACAAAGTAAGGAAAGCTCGAGCGCGGATGTCTATCCCGCCGGAAGTTACAGCGATTGGCCGGCAATTTTGTCCGCCGCGGGCGAGTTAATCGGCGCAATCGAGCGCGGTATCAATGCTTCTGGCAGCAACTTCGATTCGCTCTTTCGCGCCGCGCGGGTTGAATTGGCCGACGATTACAGTTTCCTTGATCCGTTCTCGCAAACATTTGTCTATCAAAACGGAGTCGCAACTCTGAATCAGGAAATGACGGCGAAAATATTTTCGTCGGGGCTGAGTCAAGCGTTGCGTCTGGTAGTGAATCGCGGTGCCACCGACGAACGCGAGCGTCGCATCCGTGAACGAATTGCCGTGGAAATGTCCGGCGTCGCGCGCAAGTATCGCGAGGTTCTGGAACGATCGGGTTTTCAGGAACAACTCGATCGAATTGCGGGCACGAGAGTTATGTGAAACCAGAGATTAGAAGTCAGAGGCTGGAGGTTAGAAATATTTCCATGTTTCTTCGCCCCCGATCAGAACCCAGATAGGGAAACTGAGAGCGGTGGTCAGATTCACAGATTAGCCAGCCTCTAACCTCTAATCTCTAGTCTCTATGTTCAGGAACATTCTCTTCCCAACCGACTTCACGCCGCACGCGCGTTCAGCACTGAAGTACGCGGCGGCGTTTGCACGCCAGGGCGGCGGCCGCGTCGTCATGTTCAGCGTACAAACTGGAAAAGCTCCCGCAAATCTGATGACGCTGCCCGAGCGCATCCTGCGATCGCAGGAGAAGAATTGGCTGCTGCAATTACGCGGTCAGGTGAATGACCTGCTAGCCGATCCTTTGTTTGCAGGATTGGAGGTCGAGCCCGTCATCGTCGAAGGCGAGCCGGCCGATGAAATTGCGAAGGCGGTGCGCGACTATGACATCGATCTCGTTACGGTCGTAACTCACGGTCGCCGGGGCTTAGCGCGCGCGCTTTTCGGATCGACGGCGGAAGAGATTATTGCCGAAGCGCCGTGCCCCGTGCTGACGATTCGTCCGCCGCAACATGACTTTGTGCATCATCGCGAAAGCCAAACCGAAATTCGTCTGAATCGAATTTTGCTGGCCACGAACTTCAGACCATCCGCGATTCCGGCGACAGCGGTTGCGCGCCAGATGTGCGATGCGCACGATGCGGAATTGCACGCCGTGCACGTAATCGGCGATTACTTCGAGCAGATTTCCGTCATGTTTCCGGAAGGCGGCCTTTCGGCGCTTTCACGGATGCGGGCAGACGTTAAACAACGAATGCAGAGTTTCGGCGGTGAAGGCGACGGCCGCGTACACACTCACATCGCTGAAGGCCGTCCTTACGCTGAGATTGTCAGGCTCGCTGCCGAGATCGATGCGGACTTGATCGTGATTGGAACCACGATCCACGCCTCGTTGTTTGGTGGCGCTCCGGCGCTCGGTTCGGAAATTGAGAGAGTAGTCCGCAATTCACCGTGCCCAGTCCTTTGCGTTCCCTCCGGCAAAGTAGTTACGCCACTGCCGGCGTTTGGGAGAACTACGCAGCCGCTACCTCAACCGCAAACGTGATCGCGAAGCGCAAAGAGCAAAGGGCCAAGCGATCGACTCGCTTGGCCCATCTTTCCGTAACTCCTCTTAGCTCTTAGCTCTCTGCCCCTTGCGCGCTTACTTCTCCGGCGTCGCTTCCACGGGATAGCCCGCCGTTTTCCAGGCGTTCAATCCGCCGAGTAATGCCGCCGCGTTTGTCATTCCTTTTGAGTTGAGTTCCAGCACCGCCCCGGCGCTTGTGTGTTCGGCCGGTCAAGTACAGTACGCGACAATCATCTTGTTCTTAGGCAGTTCGTCGATGCGCTGCAAGACGGTTCCCGTCGGCATCGAAATGGAACCTTTGATGTGCTCCTGCTTGTAAGCAACTTCAGCGCGCGTGTCGATGATTACGACTTCGTTCTTTTCCCAAAGCTTGTGCAACTCTTCCGCTGTGATGCGCTTTGCATTATCAGCAGGCGTGGCGGCGCCGGGAATTGGAGTAGTTTTTCCTTGCGGTGGCGCGGTGTTGTTCTGCGTCAGCAATGTCTCGTTTGAATTGCAGGCCGTCAACACTCCAGCAGCCAGGCAAATCGCAAGCGTCACTGTGATGAATAAGCGCATCCTCGATGCTCCTTTAATAACCTTGATTGCGGAAACTAATTTACAAGCGATGTTGAGGGAAAGCAAAGCCTTTCCAGCCCCAACCTGAAGATTTTACAATTCTTAACTAAAGAATTCGTCTTTTGTCGCCTTCGCGCTGCGTAACGCGAGCGCGATCGAGGTGCTCAAGCAACGGAATCGCGTACTTCCGGGAAATCCCCGCCAGTTCCTTGAAGGCCGACACATCGATCGTCCGATCCGTGCGCGAGTCAGCGTGGGCGCGCAGTTTCTTGATTAGTTCATCGAGCGCGTCGCGATGAAAAAGCATGTCGCCGTGCACCTTAACCAAAGCGCCCGAATCGAGGATCATCTGCAAGAGCTTTCGTCCACGCTGATCCGATGCCTTAATTCCCGCACTCGCAAAGGCATCAGCAAGCGCCGGCGGAGCTGTGCCGGCTTCGTGATAGATTTTTTCCAGGGCGTCGCGCGTCCGCGCGTCTTCATCCGAAAGTTTGCGAGTATGATCGCGCAACCGCACGATTTCTTTTTCGGAGACAAACGCGCCGGTCTCTTCCAGTTTGGTCATGACGGCGCGGAACGTCTCGGGCGGGGCGCCCGCAAAAAACCGCTCGCGAATAATCTCTTTCGGCAGGCCGCGCGACAACGGTTCGCGCTGGTGGTGCGCGGCGATTGCTTCAACGATTTTCGTCTTAAGTTCTTCAAACAGGTCCGGGGCGATCAGAGTTTCACCCACGCTCATTACGGCGTGACTCGCGATGCTTTCGCCGATCGCCTGCTCAATGATTTCGCCACGCCAGCCAGTACGCGCAGCGAGGTCAGTTCGCGAGATTCCGTGCGCACCTGCGCCGGCAACGAAGACCGCAATTTGTCGCGAGCGATCGTTTCCTGACAACGAATCCAATCCAGCGCGAGTGATCGGCAAGTCGCGCGCGCGATGTTTGGCCGCGAACGCGTCGAGGATTACTCCGCCCCCAATCGTCACCTGCGGCGAGTACGCGCGGACAACAAAGCGATCGCCGAGTACGCCGACAATTGGAGATTCGAATCGCAGTTGCGCAAAGCCTCGTTGCCCCGGCTTGATTTCACCGCCCTCTTCCAGCACGCGCACTCGCGCCAGCACTTCTGCAGCGCCAACGTGAATACGAACTCGTTGCCGCGAACGCAAGCCGCGCGGCGCATCGTCGAGAATTCGAACCGAAGCGTCAACGATCTGAGTTGGCCGGAGTTTGCCCACCGGAGCGAGTACCATTCCGCGTTCGATCGCGCCTGAATCAATGCCGCCGAGGTTGATCGCAGTACGTTGACCAGCCGCCGCAGTTTTTACGGCTGAGCCATGAACTTGCACGCCGCGCACGCGCCCGATTTTTCCTGAGGGCAGCAATTCCAATTCGTCACCTTCATCGATTTCACCGGCGACCAGGGTTCCGGTAACCACCGCGCCAAAACCTTTCATCGTGAATGAGCGATCGATCGGCAGACGCGTCACGAAATCATTCGAACGCGGGGGCACCCGCGACCCGATTTCCCGCAACGCGTTCTTTAGCTGATCGATTCCCTCACCGGTGCGCGAACTAATCGCGACGATCGGCGCACCGTCCAGAAACGATCCTTTGACCAGATCTTCGGCTTCGGCTTGCGCAAGTTGCAGCAATTCGTCGTCAACCAAATCTTTCTTCGTCAGGACGATGATGCCCTTCTCTACGCCCAGCAAACGACAAATATCGAAGTGCTCGCGCGTCTGCGGCATCACGCTTTCGTCGGCGGCAATCACGAGCGCAACCACGTCAATGCCGTGCGCGCCGGCGAGCATGTTCTTGACGAACCGCTCGTGCCCCGGGACATCGACGAAACCAATGCGCACCTCGCCCAGATCGAGATCGGCAAACCCGATATCGATCGTGATCCCTCTCTTCTTTTCTTCCGGCAAACGATCCGCGTCGATTCCGGTCAGCGCGCGCACGAGCGCCGTCTTACCATGATCGATGTGGCCAGCCGTGCCGACAATGATTGACTTCACGCTCCAATGTTAATATCCACGGGCGCGATTACGAAATGAAAGTAAAAGAAGCCTACGCTGAGTGGGCGGCAAGCTACGACCAAGACGCCAACCGCACACGCGATCTCGACGAGCAAGTCGCGCGCGCGACGCTGAGTCAGGAAAGATTCAACTCGATTTTGGAACTCGGTTGCGGCACGGGCAAGAACACCACAATGCTGGCCGGCATCGGCGCGCACGTCATCGCAGTTGATTTCTCTGAAGCGATGATTGAAAAAGCGCGACAGAAATCTACGCTCAACAATGTGAGGTTTATCGTTTCCGATATAACTGAGCGCTGGCCCATTGCGGAGGGCTCAGTCGATCTCGTGACGTGCAATCTGGTGCTGGAGCACGTGGAAAATCTCGGCTTCATTTTTCGCGAAGCCGCCCGCGTGCTCACCACCGGCGGACGATTGTTTGTGAGCGAACTGCATCCCTTCCGCCAGTATCAGGGTGTTGTCGCTCGCTTCGAACGAGACGCCGCGCGCATCGAGATCCCGGCATTCGTGCATCACATTTCAGATTTTCTCGCGGCTGCGACAAGCCACACTCTCGCGCTGTTGGACCTGAAAGAGTGGTGGCACGCTGAGGATGAGAACAAACCGCCTCGTCTCATTTCCTTCGTGTTCAGCAAATCACCACAATGAAAAAGCCCGCGATTTCTCGCGGGCTTTCGTGTTTATTCTGAACGCTACCTTACTGAATCGTGTCGCTTGATCCCTTGAAGCCGTGCATTGCCTGCTTCAAAGTCCACTTCAACACGCGCTTCGTGTCATAGCAGTA
>JAJPKD010000149.1 GCA_021323895.1 Acidobacteriota bacterium
CTCGCGATACACCCGAATCTGTTTCATCATCGATTCGCCAACTTCCTCCAGCGCGACGCGCTGCATCGTCTCGGCGACAAATTCCAAATCGCTCGTGTAAGCGACGCTGAATTTCACTTCATTCCAGATGTAAGGAAAGACCGGCCACGTGTAGTTGTACACAGTCGAACTCAGAATTTTCGAGTTGGGAAATTTGATGATGCGCCCCGAAGGATGATCGGTCGAGAGGTAATCGCCGCCAAATTCCCACAGGGTCGTGTCGAGATAGCTGACGTCAATCACGTCGCCGGTCGCTTCGCCGATCTTAATGCGATCCCCGACGCGGTAGGGTTGGCGCGCCAGAATGTAAACCCAACCGAGAAAACTTGTCGCGGGTGTTTGCACCGCCAATCCGAGAATCAGCGAAAATAACCCGACTGAAGCCACCGCTGTGTACCAGTTCTGCAGCAGGATGGACGCGACGGCGAAGATAACTAGAAAGCCCAGCAGGAGTTTCGCCACGCGACGCAAGTTGTAGCGCGACACCGGGCTTTCGATCGGATTGATGAGAAAGACGTCGATCAACTTAGCAGTCGCCAGCAACACCACCACCACGATTGCCGCTTTGTCCAATCGTTGAATGAACGGAATGAAACGAGCTGCGAATCCGAATACGCGAAACTGAAGCAGATAGTAAACGACCCCGAGGCCGATGACGACAAGCAGATGAGTCCCCAACCAGACCTTGTCTTTCGTCTTGGCCTTAGGCTCCTCAGGAGGTTTGACGGTGCTGGTCTGCTTGAGGGCCTGTTTGACGTCTGCCCGCTGTTTTACCTGTTCGACTTCAGTGCGCGTCTCGTTCGTCATTCTTACAGATTTCTGGTGACTGGCTGGATTTGTTTTGCGAAAGTCCCCAGATTGATGGTCGGTTGTGAATTAGGCATTCGTCATGCCATTGTTCGTGTCTGAACCCGCAGTTAGCGGCGAAGTTTTCGAATGAAGTTACGTCTCGACAAATACGCGATCGCTGCAGCGCTGCAAGAGATTGGGATCTTGCTCGAACTGAAAGGCGGCGAGTTTTACAAGGCGCGCGCTTACAAGCTGGGTGCGCGATCGGTCGCGGAGCTTTCAGAAGACCTCGGGAAACTCATCAAGGAGAATCGACTCACATTTGTAAAGGGCATCGGTTACGCACTGGCAAAGCAGATCGAAGAACTTTACACAACGGGTGAATCATCTCTGCTGAATGATTTGCGCGGAAAGTTTCCGCCGGGAATCGTGTAACTTTCGAAGGTGCGAGGCCTGAATCTGAAAAAGGTCGAGCAACTGCATCAGGCGCTGGGGATTTCGACGATTGATGAATTGAAAGCCGCGGCGGAAGCAGCGAAGCTGCGGAACTTGAAAGGGTTTGGCGCGAAAACCGAAGCGCGAATTCTCGAAGCGATTGGCTCGGCAGCGGAGAAGCCGCGTCAGCGAATTCATGTTCATCATGCGCTGCGCGCGTCCAAAGAAATTATCGACTATCTGAAAACGTCGCGCTCTCTGATCGATGTCGAAGTAGCGGGTTCGTTACGACGCTGGAAAGAGACTGTTTCAGGAATCGTCATCGTGGCGAGCGCCAAGAAGCCGCGAGCATTCATCGATCACTTTCTACGCTTTCCGATGATTCTGACTGAGATTGAACGATCTGCGGATCGAGTGCAGGTCCAACTGAGCGAAGCAAGCCGCGTAACGCTGATTGTTGCAAAGCCTGAGAACTTCGCGATGACACTGTTGCTCGAAACCGGATCGCGAGCGCACTTGGCGAAGTTGCAAGCACAAGCGAGCAAGAGGCGCGCAAAATTAGTAAGCAAACGCGATCAATCTCGCGTCGAGACTGAATCACAGATCTATCGCCGTTTAGGAATGCAATTCATCCCGCCGGAACTGCGGGAAGACGAAGGTGAAATTGAAGCCGCGCTGAAACGGAAGCTGCCGGAAGATTTGATCACGACCGAAGACATTCGCGGGATGGTCCATTGTCATACGACTTATTCCGACGGCAAGCACAGCGTCGACCAGATGGTCGCGGCGGCCGAGGCAATGGGCATGAAATACATCACGATTACCGATCATTCACCGACGGCGTTTTATGCGGGAGGCGTGAAAATCGATCGACTGCAGCGACAGTGGGAAGAGATCGATGAAGTTCAAGAGAAAACGAAAGTAAAAATCTTGAAAGGAACTGAGTCAGACATTCTCGCGGATGGCGCGCTGGATTATCCCGATTGGGTCCTGGAACAATTTGATGTGATCGTGGCCAGCATCCATGCGCGCTACAAAATGGATGCCGAGAAGATGACCAGGCGAATTGTTACTGCGATGCGCCAACCAGTGTTCAAAATCTGGGGACATGCGTTAGGTCGCTTAATTCAAAAGCGCCCACCTTTTGAATGCCGCGTGGAAGAGATTCTCGATGTTATTGCCGAGAATCGCGCGGCGGTTGAAATCAATGGGGATCCCTATCGCCTGGACATGGAACCTCATTGGTTGCGTGAGGCTCGCAAACGGAAGATCAAATTTGTAATTTCAGTTGATGCGCACTCGACGGGCGCATTGAACAATGTGAAGTTCGGCGTCGGCATCGCGCGCCGCGCCTGGATTAGACGAGGCGAAGTTCTGAACGCGCTGCCAGTAAAAGGTTTTCAGAAGGCCGTGCGGCCGGTGTGAAGGCTTCCTTCCTTTGCCGGACGATCTCCTACCCAACCTTCCGCTTCTTCGCCGTTGCCGGCTTCGCTTTGACCAGAGTGAGCGCCGCTTTGTTCTTCGCCTCTGGCGCGGCCTTAACCATTGGCTTGCGCGAGGAGGCCTGAAGGCTCTTCTTCAATGCGGTCATGATGTCGAGCCGCGGAAGTTCTTCTTCCTTCTCAAACTCAGCAATCTTCTTGCCTTTGATTTTTGAATCGATCAGCTTGCGCAAGGCTTCGTGATAATGATCGACAGTATCGATGTCCGCGAACGACGTTACCATTTGTTCGACGAGGCTCGTTGCCAGCATCAACTCTTTCTTGTCGAGCTTGGGAGCCTTGTCCACGTCCGGAACTTCTTCGATCTTGCGAATCTCTGCCGGATAGCGCAGCTTCTGTAAAACGCTTCCATTTTCGAGCGGGAAAACCGCGACCAGGTCTTCACGATCGCGCAAGACGACTTTCGCGAGTCCAACCTTGCCGGTGTCTTTCAGAACCTGCCGCAACAGGGCGTAAGGCTTTTCCGCGACGGCGCCGTCCGGGCCTAGATAATAAGGAGCATCGAAAAATGTCGTCGGAATATCTGAAGTGTTAACGAATCCGATGATGTCGATCGCCTTTGTTGTTTTGATCTTAATCTTCGCGATCTCGTCCGGCTCAACCAGCGCGTAGCGGTCCGGCTCATACTGATAGCCTTTCGTGATCTCATCGTTGCTCACGATTTGCCCGCACTTCTTACAGCGCTTGTCATAGCCGATAGGGCCAAAGTCTTCGCGGTGCAGTTGATTGAACTGAATTTTTTCGGACGCTTCGATCGCGTTATAAACGCGAATCGGAATCGCGACGAGCAGAAAACGTATGTGACCCTTCCAAATCGATCGCATCGGGATCCTCCATTGGAGCCGACATCCTGCCGGCGGTGGCGGGCAGCCTGCCCGCCCTTTTTCATCCGCTCGCTTCCGCTTGCGGTTCTGTAAAGACACAAACGCGGGCGACTTGCCCGCATCTTCTCGGACCC
>JAJPKD010000301.1 GCA_021323895.1 Acidobacteriota bacterium
ATAGTTTTGATGGGCATCGTCGCCAGCCGGCAGTTATTTTTGTTTGTGTCGAGAGATGCATCCGGCGCCGCAAGTGGGAGCGGGCATCTGTGGCGAGCGATGATCGCGGGCAGTATGTTTTGCGTTGCGGGAGGCTTGATGCTTCGCTTCTTCAATCGCCAACAAAAGAATAAGTGGTCCAAAGTCGAAATGACTCCCACTGGGCCACTACTAATTGACATCGGCGACCCGCCAACCACCGAACGACCGCCGCCGCCGCCATTTGATGCGCTACGTTGGACTTCCCGCCGATGGTTTCCAGAAGGCCAGGCTGACGACAGAATGCCAATGGACGGTTCCGTTGCCGACAGCGGTGAAACCCCTCCGGGCCAACGCGCATTCGCCCGGCGGACTCATCAATTGATGTTCAAGAAATGGTCACAAGCGAAACACGACTGAAGTGGCGAAGCGGCAAGAGGCCTGATTGAAACGACCATGGAGAATGTTCCCGGTGAAGCGATTCCCAGAACGCTAGGCGTTGCGTCGTGAGCCAAAACCCATGACGCTTATTCCTTCGTGCCAGTCTCGTTTTGATAGCGCTCGATGAGAGCGTTCAAGGTTGGCCCGCTGTCAAAGGCAGGTCGCGAACTCGTTCTTAACATCTGGGCTACGATCGACTGATAAGCTAACAGCGCGGTGGTTGATCCATTAAGGTCCGCGCAACCCCTAGTCATAATACCGGCCTTACAAAGACGCCAGAAAACGGCTCGCACCAAAGTGGCCTCGCCGCTTAGCTTGCCGCTTCCTCTCAATAGCGACGCCCGATCACTCCAGACGCGATCGCAGATGTCGTCGAATTGCTTTGCGGTGATGGTGCTGGTTGTCTTCAATTCCGTAATTCCTCATTCAGCCCGACTGGGTAGTCCTGCCGCGGTCTGTTCGTGAAGCGCCGCCAGGTTGTTCATTAACTGCTCCATTTGAATGGCGCGCTCGTGATCGTTGCGAGTTAAATCATCAAGCATGAGTTCGCTCTTGAGATTAACTTTGAAATCCTGTTCGGCAGCGAAGCGATCGCGCTGGGTCGAGCGGGTTTGCGACATCAAGATCACAGGAGCTTGCATCGCTGCCGTCATTGACAGCATGAGATTCAGCAGAATGTAAGGGTAAGGATCGAACTGCGCGCCGTTATCGCCGCTGCGGTAACGAGCCAGCAGAAAAGTGTTGACGGCCATCCAAACAATCAGCACTGAACTGTAAAGAATAATGAAGCGCCAGGAACCGCCGAACGCTGCAACTTTGTCCGCGACTCGTTGACCGAAAGTAAGTTTCTTTTCCAGTTCGGCGTTGACGTTGCGCGTCACCCGCTGTGACACAAGCATGTTTGTTTGTCGCAAGCGTGAGCCGATTTCGCTGACCAGATCGACCGCGGCGTAAGAGTGGTCGAGGAGGAATTCATGAAAGTCATCGCGTCGCAACCGGTGCAGCACACAATCCGTCGCGGCCGTTGCATTGGCGGAACGTTCACCTTTATCCAGGACGGATAATTCACCGAAGAAGTCGCCGGACTTCAGTTCTGAAAGAGTTGTCTGTTGCACGTCCGCATCATGCACCCAGATGCGGACCTCGCCGCTTTCGATCACATAGAGGGCATCACCTTGATCTCGTTCGTGGAAAATCGCTTCGCCTGACTTGAAGGAAACTTGATCGACTGCCTCGGCTAACTTCTTCAACTCACGTTCGTCGAGTCGCCGAAAGAGGGGAACCAAGGCCAAGTGTCGCGCCTCGTCGCTGAGTGTTTGTGGCGATGTGTTGCTTATCATTGGTCTGTGCAGCCGGGTGTTAGTCGTGCGTCCAGGGTCGTGCCAACCATTTCCATCGCTGGGGCGGCGCCTCGCTGGTTATTAACGAAAGAACCTGCGCGTGTGGTAACGAGACGCCGCGTTTAAGACTGCCGAACGGATTACTTATCATGCAGAACTGCGCCACCTTTTCATCATGGGAAATCTCATTCAGCAATCCGGCATCGAGCGGGATTGGTGAAAAAAGCAGCATTTCGACGGTGCGCAGACGGGCCATGAAGGCATCGTGACTGCTGTGAAATATCGGCACCAGAAGCTTGCCTTCGTCCTCAAACGAAAACCAGTCACCGTTCGCGCGCCGCATCGCATAGAGATTGCTCACAACAAGTCTTTCCTAAAGCCCGTCGGCCCCAAAGGCTGACCTGCCGACGTGATGTGCAAGTCGTTTCGTTTGTCATAACGAAGCAATTTTGAGAAGAGGAAGAATCCGCCAATGCAAACGAGAACTGTGATGCCAATCGCCAACCACAAATGGAGGGTGCCTCCTTGAACATCAACAGTGCCGCTCGCGTCTTTGAAAGTCGCGAATGCATAAAATTGCCAGCCCGCAATCGCAGCCAGCGTCATTAACCCGAGTATTGATAAGCCTTTGGTCATATTTTTTCCCTTGAAGTGAATTCGTCTCCTTATTGTTCACAAATCATCAGTTGTATTCCCAATTAGTTGTCCGATTGAACAATAGAGTGGGAGCGCTGATGCGTCTGTGCGGTAGGCCGCTTATGGCTGAGCGAACGAGAGTTGCGACCGCTGGCTTATGTGTGTTGTCGCACGGACAGCGCGAGTTAATTGCGTTATCGTTGGCCAGGATCAGCCCTCATTGAAAAATAATTGGACTTACTCGAACCAAGAGGAGCGAACTGAGGAGTTGGAATGAGCGAGAAGATGATTACGAAACAAGCGAACCGGTTTCACTGGCACACAGCCATTTTTGTTGGACTCTTTCATGTTGGCGCTATTGCAGCGTTATTCATGTTCGATTGGAAAGCCATTGTAGTCGCCATTGCGTTGTGGTGGATTTCCGCGAGCTTGGGGGTGGGCATGGGCTTCCACCGCCAGTTGACGCATCGCAGCTTCAAGACACCCAAGTTGGTGGAATATTTCTTGACCCTGTGTGGCACGCTCGCGCTTGAAGGTGGACACATCCTTTGGGTGGTGACGCATCGCATTCATCACGCGCACACCGATGCTCCTGCCGATCCGCATACGCCCCGCGACGGTGGTTGGTGGTCGCACATTGGGTGGATGCTAATGGGTCCGGCTCAACACTATGAGAAATCGGTAATCGAGCACTATGCGCCTGACCTGGTGAGGGATCCGTTTCATGTGTGGCTCAATCGACTCTATTGGGTACCGCTGGTCTTGCTCGCAGTCGGGCTCCTGGCTTTTGGCGGTTGGTCATTCGTCCTGTGGGGAATTTTCTTTCGTGTCACTTTCAACTTACACGCGACGTGGTTGGTGAATTCAGCTACGCACATGTGGGGCAGACGCCGCTTCTTCACGCGAGATGACTCAAAGAACAACTGGTGGGTCGCACTCCTGACTTTCGGTGAGGGCTGGCACAACAACCATCACGCTCACCCAACTTCGGCGCGCCATGGACTAGCCTGGTACGAAATTGATCTGAATTGGTGGGGCATCCGAGTGATGCAGTTTCTTCGTTTGGCACGAGCTATCAAGCTCGTCAGCGTGGGTAACCGGGCCGATGCTTAACCGGAATACCAAGTTATGTTGCGTCACCAACCAGCTACACAGAACGACAGGTGTTTTTTAGTGAGGACAGATAACCAAACAAAACCTCTCATACTGGTTGTTGAAGACGTTCATGAAACCCGTTACGGAATGGAAAAACTTCTGATGGCAGATGGTTATCGCGTCTCATTGGCCCGAGACGAACCAGACGCTGTCGAGAACGTTCAGCAAAAACGTCCCGACTTAATCCTCGTTAGCCTTCCCGGAACGCCCAACGAAGTGATTTTGGCCGCGACGCGGATCCGCGAAAGTGCGAATACGGACGAGCATGTGCCGGTTGTGATCTTCTGCGTTGAGGGAATTGCCGAGGGTTATGAGATTGCCATCGGACAGAACATTCATTTGACGCTGCCCGATAACTTCAATCAGTTGAGGGGACTTCTTTCTCGATTACTGACGAAGCCTAACCGGCCGGCGACATTCGCATAGACCGAGCCTTGAACTGAGACAATGAGTAATACTAAGCAGCAAACACTGACCGCGAAGTTCCTCGATACGCACCCAAGGGTGCTCCTTGAGTTAACTAACGAGACTGATACGACTCTTAGATCAGTCGAGATTCTGACCGTCTTTCTTAAAGATGAGGCGGCGGCGGGCGCCCCCTCCGAGGCTCACATTAGATTCGACACCATAAAGTCGATGTCGCCGCGGCAGACCGCGGTAATCTCGCACCGCACCTGGATAAATGGACAGCCCGCGCGCGATGAGCGCGATCAAATGGCCCGACTCAAACTTTTTCAGGGTGAACCTAATCCTTATGTGCTGGATGTTTCCTGGCAGGACGCGGAAGGCAAGTCGCGTTTTCAGAGAATCCCGGTGGGGCACTAAAACTAACTCAGTAGCCGATCGACCTCGTCTTTGACGACGCGGTAACATTCGCAAACGGCCGCCTCCAACTTCTCTCGATCGAGGATCTGAATGCGGCCGCGCACATAACTGATCGCGCCGTCGTCTTGCAGCCGGCCCGCGGCCACGGTCACACCTTCGCGGCGCACGCCTAACATGTCGGCGATTAACTCCTGCGTCATAACTAATTCATCCGTGGTCAGTCGATCGTGGCTCAACAAAAGCCAGCGGCAAAGTTGCTGTTCGACTGAATGAAGACGATTGCAGACAGCCGTCTGTGAGATTTGGGTGATCAATGCCTGGGTGTAGCGAAGGAGCAACCGCTGGAATTTTCCGCCTTGCGCGAACTCGTCTTTAAGCATCTTCGCCTTCATCTTGAAAGCGCCGCCGGCGCTCTGGACCACGGCGCGATTGGGCATCGTGCCGCCGCCCATAAAAAGCGCGATGCCAACTACGCCATCGTTGCCGGTCAAGCCCATTTCCGCACTCGATCCATTCTCCATCGTGTACAGCAGAGAAATTATCGAGGTTGTAGGAAAAAACACGTAGTCCAATTGCCCGGCGAATTCGTAAACGATTTCACCTAAAGCAAATGACACCGGCTGGAGGTTCGGACGCAGCCGTTCATACTCTTCCGCCGGCAGCGCAGCGAGCAGCCGATTCTTAGTCGGATCGTCAACAGTTGCAGACATAAGCCCGAGTTATCGCAATACGGAATATTAACTGATGTGCCTATTTGCCTCCAATGGCTGGTTATGGGACTCCGCGACGTATGTGGGCTAACGCACAGACGGCTGTTCTTCCGAAGCGTACTGTGTAGAAGCAATGAAGGACGAAATCGTCTTTCAAAATTAGAAAGGTAGATTGCGGTGGAAATGCCGCAAAGAGAAAAAAGATAAAACTTATGTCGATGAAACTTTATGTCGGTAACTTATCGTTCGATACGTCGAGCGATCAACTGCAAACCTTGTTTGCAGAGGCAGGCACAGTCGAAAGCGCCAGCGTGATTGAAGATCGTGAAACCGGTCGCTCGCGCGGCTTTGGGTTTATTGAAATGGCCACGAAAGAACAAGGGACCGCGGCGATTGACAAATTCAATGGTCACGAACTGAGCGGACGCCCCTTAAAGGTCAACGCGGCAAAGCCACGGGAAAATCGTTACAGTGGTGGCTAACCAGTCAGGGCGTCGTTTGCCCCTCGAATGAAATGCCCATAGCGTAGCGCGAGAGTGATTTCCGGCGCATCAGTAGACCTCATTGTTCCCATCACCTCACGCTGCGTGACTGGGTCGATCCCACTCGTCATTTGCGACTGCTGAAAAGGGTGTAAGGCTAACGCGATCGTAAATCGTTCTGATCAACGGTCCAATTCAGGCGGTTCCAACCCCCCGCAATTGAATTCTAGGCGCCGAACCTTCCACTCGGTGTGAGAAAAAAGAAAACCCGACGACAATACAACTTCATAAAAGGCGCCTATATACTAACTTAGGCTGCCTTGAGCTTACGTTGCGGTGTGGTTAGCGTTGGCGCGATTTTGCATTCATAATCAGCTTCAATGAGGGCATTGCCGTGACGTGTTCGCTGCGCAGTGAGGAGGCGCGCCGCGACATCTCGATCTCGCTCAGCAAGAAAGGCAGCGCACACAAGAGAGAATTGGCCGATCAAAACGAACGGGTTTAGGAGGGACAATTATGAAACGAAAATTGTTGGCCGTGCTGGCAACGTCAGCCGTAATCATGTGGCTCGCCGTGAGTGCCGCAACTCAAAAGACTGTTACCGTACAGATCAAGAATGGCCAGGGTGAGGATGTCGGCACCGCGAAGATCTCACCTTCCGGCAAGGGCGTGCGCATCAAGCTCGATTTGAAAAATCTGCCGCCTGGCGAACACGCCATTCACATACACCAAATGGCGAAATGCGAAGGGCCAGCGTTCACGACAGCCGGTCCGCACTTCAATCCTGACGCCAAGAAGCACGGCCTGAGTAATCCAATTGGTCCCCATGCTGGCGATATGAAGAACTTCACCGTGCGCGCCGACGGTACCGCTCGAGTGACAGTGACTGATTCTCGCGTGAATTTGGGAAGCGGCAAGTATTCGTTATTCACCGATGGCGGCACTGCTCTCGTCATCCACGCGAAAGCCGATGATATGAAAACAGACCCGTCAGGCAGCTCTGGCGATCGAATCGCCTGCGGTGTAATTAATCAGTGAGAAGATTCGACGGACGCCTACTCCCTCCTTAACCGTCGCCGTCATCTAACTGATGCTTTCATTTTTGAGTCTCGAAATGTAAGCAGTTAAGCCGGACTGTATCCATCGACTTGTCTCGCAATCGCAACGCTCATGGCTGCTGAAAAGGTCCCCAGGAATAAGAAATCAACCCGGCGTCACTTCATCGTTTCCTCTTTTTCAGCGGCGAGCACTGCGGTAATCGCTTCCGCAAATCGATCGTTGAACCCGTTCCTGGCAATTTCTCACAACACGTCAAGGCAACGTCGGCTGACATCGTTTGATCGTCAGGTACGTGCACTGCTCTCAGTGATGACCCTCGAAGAAAAGATCGGACAGATGACTCAAGCAGAGCAGAGCGCGCTCGAAGATGTGACTGACATCGAAAGATATTCTTTGGGTTCGTTGCTGAGCGGCGGCAGTTCTGATCCAAAAGCAGGGAACAGTCTGCAGGCATGGACTGATATGTATGACGATTATCAATCACATGCGCTGAAGAATCGTTTGCGGATTCCCATCCTGTTTGGGATTGACGCTGTGCATGGACATAGCAACGTTTTGGGCGCGGTGATCTTTCCGCACAACATTGGTTTGGGCTGCACGCGCAATCCAGCGCTGATCGAGAGAGCGGCGCGAATCACCGCCGAAGAAGTTCGCGCTACCGGAATCAATTGGACTTTCGCGCCGTGCATCGCTGTGCCTCGTGATGAACGTTGGGGCAGAACTTACGAAGGATTCGGCGAGACACCCGGACTTGCCGAGAGTCTTGGGGCGGCCGCCATCAGAGGATTTCAACGGAATGATCTCGGCGATCCACTGAGCGTGCTGGCGTGCGCTAAACATTTTGTGGGCGACGGCGGCACGGTGATGGGAACCGGATCGATGAGTCGCGCACAGGAGCGTTTGCTCGATCAGGGAGATACTCAATTGAGCGAAGCTGAGCTGCGACGGCTTCATCTGCCGGGCTACTTTAGCGCTATCAAAGCAGGTGTCGGCTCGATCATGGTCTCGTACAGCAGCTGGAATGGAGTTAAGTGTTCAGCGAGCAAACGCCTGCTGACTGAAATTCTCAAGCAGGAGTTAGGGTTCGAAGGTTTCCTGATTTCCGACTATCGCGCGATTGGCCAAATAAACAAAGACTTCAAGACTGCGATCGAGGTTTCCATTAACGCCGGAATGGATATGGCGATGGAGCCAAATGACTACAAACGATTCATGAATCTATTGCGCGAGCTGGTAAACGAAGGTCGCGTGCCGATTGCGCGGATCAATGATGCGGTGACCAGGATTCTGCGAATCAAATTCGCGATGGGGTTGATGGATAAGACTCGATCGCCACTCGCCGATCGGCGCTGGCACCGAAATTTCGGTTCGCGTGAGCATCGAGACGTTGCGCGCGAGTGTGTGCGGCAATCGTTGGTGCTGCTGAAAAACGAGCGAAAGACTTTGCCCTTGTCGAAAAGTCTTCGTCGCATTCACGTTGCCGGCAGAAACGCTGACGACCTCGGTAACCAATGCGGCGGCTGGACGATCGACTGGCAAGGCAAGAGCGGCAACGTGACCAGCGGCGGAACGACAGTCTTAAACGCGATTCGGCAAACCGTTTCCAAATCTACTCAGGTCACGTTTTCGACTGACGGAGGTGCAGCGAATGGCGCGGACGTAGGAATCGTGGTCGTCGGCGAAACTCCGTATGCCGAAGGACGCGGCGACCAGGAGAATTTGAAGCTTAGTGAAGCTGACCTCGAAGCGATCAGGAATCTCAAGCGCGCAGGCATTCCAATCGTAGTCATTCTGATCTCCGGTAGGCCGCTGATCATCAACGACGCGTTGGCGCAATGCGACGCCTTCGTCGCGGTCTGGCTGCCTGGGACCGAGGGGCAGGGAATCGCCGATGTCCTGTTCGGGGATTACAAGCCAACTGGCAAGCTCTCACATTCATGGCCAAGGTCGATGCAAGAAATTCCGACGAATTTTGGTGACGCGAATTACGCACCGCTTTTCAAGTATGGATTTGGCCTGACCTTCGCTTAGAAACCTCTCCAAAAATTCGTGTGACTGAGCAAAAAAGTTCTTGACAGCCAGCGCTGGGCGAGCATATTGTACACACGCTGTACAAAGTCCCCTGCTCATGCGCAAAATCAACACTCGTGATTTTCGTGTAGCGACTCGCTCAACTTCGCGCGAGATCAACCGCCGCATTGCTCTCAACGTAATTCATGAACATCAGCCGATTTCACGCGCGGAGCTAGCGCGGCGCATGAAAGTGACTCGCGGCGTGGCGGGCGTGCTGGTTCAGGAACTAATCGATCAGGATCTGATTTACGAAGGGGCAACCGGCGAGGCCGCCTTTGGTCGCAAGCCAACTCTGCTTCACATCAAGAGCCACGATCGCCTCGCGGTGGCGGTCGATATTCGCTTCAGCAAAACGTACGTGATGGTTTGCGACTTCTCCGGGAGGCAGCTCGCAGTTGAGGCTTACGACACGATTTTCTCGATGCCGGAGCTGGTCCGTGATTTGGGCCAGCGCATAAGAAGGCTCGCAAAAGCGCACGGAACAAAGGCTGGAATCGAAGGTGTTGGGGTCGCCGTGCCGGGCATGGTCGATCAAAGTACGGGGCGCGTTTTGAATGCGCCTGCGCTCGGTTGGCGAGACGTCGAGTTGCGAAAGCCGTTGGCAGTGGCCACCGGATTGCCGGTCGAGATTGAGAATTCCGGCCGCGCCTGCACCTTGGCGTTGCTGTTGCTTGAACGCAGTGAGGCCGCACGTCCGCAGAACTTTGTTTATGTCGGAGTGTCGGACGGCGTCGGTGTAGGCGTAGTGGTAAACGGGGAACTCCTGCGCGGCGCTGATCACATCGCGGGCGAATTCGCGCACGTGCCGTTGGATCTTGAAGGGCCACGTTGCATGTGCGGCGCGACCGGTTGCTGGGAAGCCTACATTTCAAATCTCGCTACCCTCTCTCGCTATTTTGGGTGGAATTTGTACAAGCTTAGTCCAAATAAACTAAACAGCCGAAAGAACGGCTCATTCACAGTCCCAGATTTGATCACGCGCGCCCGACAAGGTGACGCGAAGGCCCTGGCGGCGATTCAAGCAACCGCGAGATTTCTCGGTCTCGGGTTGGCGACGATCGTCAACGTCATCAATCCGGAATGCATTTATCTCGACGGCGAAATCACCGCAGCTTGGGATTTGATCTCGAAAGACGTGGTCGATGGTTTGGCCGAACGCGCGTTGACTCACAAAGGCGGTCGCACGCCAATCAAGGTAGGATCGACGCAAGAATATCCGCGACTTCGCGGAGCAGCAGCGCTCATTGCCGCCCCGACATTTGCGGCGCCGCGCGTTGCCTAAATCTCAGTACTAGAACAAGGGGCGAAAAGATCGAGTAGCCAAAAGGTGTGCTTCACGGTGGCAAATTCTCTTTGGAGGTAGCTGAAATGTTTACAAGAAACTTTGGTATGCGGGCGATTCAGTTCGCAGTGATCGCATTGCTGCTCGCGATTCCCCTCGCGGTTATGGGTCAGGTGACGACCGCAACGATTGTCGGGACCGTGACTGATCCTGGCGGCGCCATTGTGCCTGGCGCTCAAGTGACCGCACGTAATCTCGACACCGGTCTCGCCCGCACCGTCACTTCAAGTGACGAGGGGACTTTCCGGCTCGAGTTCCTTCCAGTAGGCAAATACAGTGTTGAGGTCACCTACACAGGCTTCAAGAAAGCCTTGGTCAGCGACGTCGTCTTACAGGTCAACGACACGGCCCGTGTCGATGTCGCGCTCAACGTCGGACAAGTCAGCGAGACGGTCACGATTTCAGAGTTGGAGACGCCCGCGGTTAATACCAGCACCTCCGAGATCGCCCGAACTATTCAGTCTGCCGAAATCACAACTCTGCCGTTGGTTGAACGGAACGTTTACACGCTGCTGGACCTGACGCCCGGCGTACAGTCCAACAACAACGGCATTGCCGCGGCCTCAACCGGCACTAGTACCTTCATTCTTGGTTACCCGGAACAGCGAACGCTGATTAATGGCGGCACAGACGGCGGCACTGGCTCGGTAAACTACTATCTGGATGGCGGCATTAACATGACCAACCTGCGCAACACCGGCAACATTTTGCCCAACCCGGATGCGATCCAGGAATTTAAGGTTCAGACCAATAGCTACAACGCAGAGTATGGTCGCTATGCCAGCGGCGTCATCAACGTGATCACGAAATCCGGTACCAACCAGTTCCACGGCTCGGTCTTTGAGTTCCTGCGCAACACCGTCTTCAATGCTAACGACTGGGGCTCGACACTGGCGAGAGCGCCTTTTCATCGCAATCAGTTCGGGGCCACGTTTGGTGGTCCGATCAAAAAGGACAAAGCGTTTTTCTTTTTCTCCTATTCGGGACTGCGCCAGGCGACCAGCACATTTCTTAACGGCGCCGTCGTTCCCACGCCGCTCGAACGTACCGGTAACTTCACAGCCTCAGGGACCAAGCCCGTCGATCCCGCGACTGGCGTCGCTTTCGTGTGCAACGGCGTCACAAACGTAATTTGCCCCAACCGTTTGGATCCGGTCGCGATGAAGATCATCAACGACTACATTCCGCTCTCCAACGCGGCCGGCAACAAGTGGCAGGGAAATATTCCTACTCCGTACAACTTCGACGAGTATCTGGGTAAGGTGGACTACCAACTCAACGCCGCGCACCGTTTGAGCGTGAGTTACTTTAATACCGGAGGAACCAGCACGACGAAGGCCGGCAGTCCCAACCTGCCGTGGAGTCTTCAGGATTCCACGTGGCGGCAGCACAGTGTGAACGCCAGCGACGTTTGGATCATTGGTCCAACCAAGATCAATCAGGTCTGGTTGACCTTCTCACGAAATTTTGGCGGCCGCATAAACCGGCCGGCCACATCGCTGACCGATCTGGGCTCGGCATTTACAATCCAAGGGACGCCGAATTTGCCGCAGATCACGGTCACCGGATTCTTCACCTTAGGAGAACAAATCGGCGGCCCAACAGCTGGCACCAACTTTTACTCAGCACGCGACGTCTTCAGTTGGATCAAGGGTCGCCACTCGCTCAAACTCGGCGGAGAGATCTCGCTCAACAAAGACATCCAGCAGACGCTACTGAACAATTACGGCGTCTTCACCTTCAATAACGGCACGACCAAGAATGCGTTGGCCGATTTCCTGCTTGGTATTCCCAGCGCGGTGTCGCAGGACGCGCCCGTAACGGGCTATACCAATACCTGGTACACAGCGCTCTTTGCGCAGGATGATTTCAAACTTCGTCCACGCCTGACGCTCAATCTTGGTCTGCGTTGGGACGTGCAAACCGCGCCGACTGATCCACTGAACAGGGTCGTCAATTATGTTCCCGGCCAGAAATCAACTGTTAATCCGAGCGCGCCTGTGGGGGCTCTGTTCTACGGCGATCCCGGGGTGGAACGTGGCGGCATTCCGACGAGCTACACACACTTTTCTCCGCGCGTCGGAGTTGCATTTGATCCGAAGGGCGACGGCAAGACTTCAATTCGTGGCGCGATCGGTCTGTTTTACGGCAGCATCTCAGGCAATGAGTGGAACACAATGACCAACTTCCAACCTTTTTCCACGCGGCTCACGTTCACCAACATTAATCAGAAAACAAATGCGGCCGGTGTGCCGCTGGGAGCGACGCTCAGCAATCCCTACAACGCGTTCGTCGGCGGCAATCCCTTCCCATACAAGGGCACGTTTACCACCGGCGGGGGTCTAGTCCCGGTGGCGTCGGATTTCAAGTGGCCCCATTCATGGCAGGCGAACTTGTCAGTGCAGCGTCAAATTACGAAAGACCTGACGGTAGGCGGAGCTTATGTGGTGACGCTTAGTCGCAACTTGCCGTTTGCGCGCGACGTCAACTATCCCGTGCTCACGCCGACGGCAACCAGCGCGGGTGCCAACATCCTGTCACGGCGACCGAATCCGGCCTTTGGCGCGATATTGTTGCTCCAGTCGGATCAGACTGCTGACTATCACGGATTGCAACTCACTGCTGCGATGCGCATGAGTCACCACCTCAGCTTCAACAGCTTCTACACGTTCAGCCATACCAACAGCAGTGTGCAGTTGCACAACAGCACGACGCAGGGAGGTGCGCAGAACTTTAGTAATCTTGCCGAAGATAATGGTCGCGCCGATACCGATCAGCGTCACGTCTTCAGCTTGAGCTTCAACTACCAGCCGGATTACTACAAAGGTGACAACCGATTCATGAAGCACCTGATTAACGGTTGGAGCATTTCACCGATTATCAAAGTTCGCAGCGGCCTGCCGTTTACGGTTACGAACGGAAACGTTGACGCGAACCTCGACGGGAACACGAGCGATCGCGCACAGCTAATCGGTAATCCTCACATCGCCAATCCAACGGCAGCGCAATGGTTCAACACCGCAGCCTTTGTGCAGAACAAGGTCGTGACGGGCGTCGCCACCGACGGCAACTCGCCGCGCAATCTGCTTGACGGGCCAGGCTATAAGGTCGTTGATCTGGCCATCTCGCGCGACTTCCGTTTGAGCGAGCGCTTCAAGCTTCGCTTTCGGGCAGAGGGCACCAACATTTTCAATATGGTGAATCTGGGCCAGCCGGGCAACTCGGTTCCCTCAGGTACGACCTCGACAACTTTTGGCGTGATCACCTCGGCCCAAGCCATGCGCAAGTTGCAGTTTGGTTTGCGGTTGACGTTCTAGAAAATCCAACGGTGTTACTGCTGGTAATCAGCGGGGAGGAGTGAACTTTGCTCGGTTCACTCTTCTCATGCTGAGAAATCTTCCCCGACAGAATCGAACAATCGATCTCTCAAAGCATGCTGGAAACGCAACGTAGTGGAGCGGCTGCGATCGACGCAGGTTTCAAAATCCGCGGCTTGCGCTGGTGGATCATTGGGCTGATCTTCCTGGCGACGGTGATCAACTACATCGATCGGCAGACGATCGCCATCCTCTCCACAGTCATCCGCGCTGATCTGCATCTGTCTAACGAACAGTACGCGTTCATCAATGCGTGGTTTCTTCTTGCTTATACTCTGAGTCAGAGCCTGTCCGGCAAACTCTACGATCGCATCGGCACGCGCCAGGGTTTCAGTCTCTCGATCATAGTCTGGTCGCTCGCGGCGATGTTGACTTCGTTCGCGCGCGGGATTCAAAGCCTGAGCTTCTTCCGCTTCTTGCTCGGAGCGGGCGAAGCCGGCAACTGGCCCGGCGCTGCGAAGGTAAGTGCCGAATGGTTTCCGATTCGCGAGCGCGCGCTGGCGCTCGCCATCTTCAACAGCGGCGCGACCATCGGCGCGGTACTGTCGCCACCGCTCATCGTCTGGCTCAACTTCGCTTACGGTTGGCATGCGACGTTTCTCATCACCGGCACGCTCGGCTTTGTTTGGCTGGCGCTGTGGCTCTTCTTCTACCAGACACCGCGTCAACACCGCTGGCTCGCGCGCGAGGAACACGCGTACATCCGCGCGGGACAGACAGCGAGCGCGGCGGCTGGTGTCGTTGAAGACGAAATCAAAGCGCCTTCGGTCGAAGAGATTGCGAAGTCTGCTGCGCCATCTGAATCAGAGGAGGAGAGCGCGCCGAAGTGGCGTGAGCTTCTGCGCTATCGGCAGGTGTGGGCCATCGTGCTGATGAGATTCCTGACCGATCCGATCTGGTGGCTCTTTGTTATTTGGCTTCCCGAGTACTTACAGAAGGCACGTGGCTTCAGCCTCAAGGAGGTTGGATCGTTCGCCTGGCTGCCGTATTTGACCGCCGGAGTTGGGAGTCTGCTCGGAGGTTGGGCGTCGGGCTATCTTATCAGCCGCGGCTGGACCGTCAATCGCGCGCGCAAGACTGTGATGGCCCTGGCCGCTTTGTTGATGCCGGCAGGAATTCTCGCAGTACGCGCCGCAGATCCGATGGTGGCGCTCGCGCTGATCTGCGTGGTCACCTTTGCGTTCCAGGTTTGGATTAATAACGTGCAAGTGTTGCCCAGCGATTTCTTTCCGGGCAAAGCCGTTGCGTCAGTCGCCGGACTGGGCGGTACCGGCGCCGGCCTTAGCAGTCTGATCTTCACGCTCACCACTGGCTGGGTCGTGGATCATTTTTCTTACACGCCCATTTTCACCGCAGCTGGACTGTTCGGTCCACTCGGCGCAATTGTTTTGTTTACGCTCGCCGGTCCGATTCGTCGCGTGTCATACGGACAGCGACGCGAGGCGGCAATCTGAAATTATTTCGCTTAGAGGAGCATCAATGAGCAATTATCTTGATCTAAAAGGAAAGGTCGCGCTGGTTACGGGAGGATCGTCCGGCATAGGAGCAGCAACAGCGAAGATGTTGGCGACGAACGGCGCGAGTGTCGCGATTAACTTTCATCAAAACAGCGCGGGCGCCGAAAAAGTCCGCGATGAAATTGTCAGCGTGGGCGGTAAGGCGATCGTCGCGCAGGCCGATGTCGCAAAGGCAACGGACGTTGACGCGCTCGTGCAACGCACTGTCGTCGAACTGGGCGCGATAGATATTTTGGTAAACAACGCGGGTTCGTTGATTGAGCGTTTACGGATTCTCGAGCTGACCGAAGAGCGCTGGGACGAAGTGATGGATCTGAATCTGAAGAGCGCTTACCTGTGTTCTCGAGCAGTCGCAGCATCGATGATGGAGCGCAAGAGCGGAGCGATTATAAATGTCACGTCGATTGCGGGACGCACCGGCGGCGCGCTTGGTTCGATTCATTATTCAACTGCGAAAGGTGGAGTGATTACTCTCACGAAGGGCTTAGCGAAAGAGTTGGCGCCATTCGGGATTCGCGTGAATGCGGTCTCGCCGGGCGTGATCGACACGCATTATCACGAACAATTTTCGACGCCGGAAATGATGAAGGGTTATGTCGCCGGAATTCCGCTCGGCCGCGTCGGCACGCCTGAAGAAGTCGCGTCGGTGATTTGTTTCCTGGCTTCGAACGCGTCTGGTTATCTCGCCGGCGAAACGATTGAAATCAACGGTGGGATGTTCATGGATTGATGCGTCAATCGCGCAGCGATTGAATTAAATAGCCTTGGGCAACGCCCACGGTGCGAAAGAATGAAGAAATCGATTGACCCTGAAAGGGTCGGACCAAACGTTGTCGAATTCGACCCCTTCAGGGTCGTTCATCACGTCTTCGGCGTAGTCCGGTGGCGTTGCCGCCGGCTATTGAATTTGTCCGCTTCGCGGACAAGAACAGTCTCAAGTTGCATTGTACTGTTGGCTGTTCTATTCAACACGATATTCATTTACCCGACACTCGCTCAAGATTCACGCGAACTCCAACAAGAACGAACCGCGAGCAATAAACTGAAGGGTGAACATCCGCTCGTCGAGTTGATGCGTACGCGGAGCTCCAAGCTGCGGCCGGAACTGGTCGGCGTTCATCCGCGCGTTTATGTCACGCAAAAAGAAATCGATGAATTGCGTCAAAAAGCACGTACGACGCATCGCGAAATCTGGCAGCAAGCGCTTCGCAATGTGCGCGCACTTGCCGGCGAGCCGCCGCCTCCTCCTGCAACCGGGCGCCGTCAACAAAACGACGTGGCGATTGCGATTGCCGAAGCCGCCTTTGTTTACAAGATTGATGGTGACAAGAAATATCTAGACGCCGCGCGCAAGTATATGGACGCCGCCGTCAGTTACGACGTCTGGGGTTATCCCACGAATAAGCCGAACGTCGATCTCGCCGCTGGTCATCTGCTCCATGGAATGGGCTGGGCGTACGACCTGCTCTACAAAGATCTGACGGAGCAGGAGCGTACGCGTTATCGCGAAAAGCTGATTAAGCAAGCGCGTCTGCTCGCCGATTACTTCAAACCAAAATCCGGAAAGACTTACGCGTACAGTCAGAATCACACTTTCATTCCGATTGCCGGATTGGGAGTGGCGGCGTACGCGCTGTATGACGAGACTCCAGAGGCGCCGCAATGGGCCGCGCTGGCGCGCGCGATTTTCGATCGCACGTTGGCGACTTATTCGCAGGATGGTTATTACTACGAGGGCTTTGAATATTGGATATTCTCGACGCCGTGGCTGATTCACTACATGGACGCGCACGCGCATGCGACAGGCGAGGATCTTTACGATCGGCCGGGCTTTCGCCAGATGCATGAGTACGTGGCGCACTCGATGCTGCCCAATGGCGATTACGTCTTTGATTTTGGCGACATCTTCGAAGGGCCGTTAACGCGAGCGCACAATGGCGATGAGTATCCGCGCACTCACCCGGGCGGGCACTTCAATACGAATTACAACTTGCTCTATCGCATCGCGCAGCGATTTCAAAATGGCGAAGCGCAAGGCGTCGCCGAATGGCTGAAGGGCTTCGGCCAGGTGAACGCGGAAGACTTTTGGTCGCTGATTTGGTACGACGCGAAGCTGAAGCCGATCCCCATCGGGCAACAAGCGACATCCCATTACTTTCCCGACCACGAAGTCTTTTACTGGCGCAGTGATTGGTCCAAGAATGCTACGGCCTTCGCCTTCAAATGCGGGCCGCCGGAAGGACATCACACCGAACCTCTGTTGAAGCAGTTTCCCGACTGGCGTTTGTCGTCCGGCCACGCGCATCCCGACGCGAACAGCTTCATCATTTTTGCGCGCGGCCAATATTTGACCGGTGACAGTGGCTACGCGGGCGTGCCGATGACTGAGCATCACAACACGCTGCTCGTCAACGGCAAGGGACAGGGCAAAGAAGGCGAAGGTCATGACGCGTTCGCGGAAATGTCCTACGAGTTGATGAATCGCATTCGCATCGTCGATACGAAAGTTGAGAAAGACAAAGTAACCGTGCGGGGTGATGCGACTGCGGCTTACAGTCCGGAACTTGGGGTGAAGAAGTTTGTGCGCGAGTTTGTCTATCAGCCTGGTACTGGGTTCGCTGTTTCAGACGAAGTTGAAACGACTCATCCGGCGGTTCTGACTTTCGTGCTGCATGCCGACGACAAGATTGAGAAGCTGGAGGGGTGCGTGTTTCGCGTCACGGCAGGCGGAGTGAAGCTGCTGATCGATCCAACGATTGACGCGCCAGTTGCCCAAGCGCAGCAGTCCCTCGAATCAAAAATAGAACCCAACGACGTGACTGGCCCGGGACCTCCCGGGGCGGTAGACAAAGGCGAGCGCCAGGTGCGTGGGCAGAAGCTTTTGCTTTCCAATTCCGCGCCGGTCACCAGAGCGCGATTCGTTGAGCGACTTACAATTCAATGATCGTCTAGCGGCTCAAGCGCAACATCACCACACCGTGCGCGGGCACGCTCACGGAGTATTCGGTCTCGGGCCATGAAACGCTTTGATGTATCCACAAATCACGCGCTTTCCATTTGCCGGTGATCTTCAAATCAGACGTCTTGCCTGAAATCGTAACCGCGTCTTTGGCGCGGTTGAAAAACGCGACCGCCAGCCCTCCACCTGACAGCGAACGCGTCCAGACTTCCGGCTCGCCTGCTTGCCAAACGCGGCTTCCTTGCTTGCCGAGTTTGTCCTGATTGACGGCAATCACATCGCGATTTGTCAGGATTGCGAGAATCTCCGGACTCATGCTGCGCAGGTCGTTTCCCGCGAGCAGCGGCGCGGCCAGAATCGCCCACAGGCTCATGTGCGTCTTGTACTCATCATTGGTCATCGCGCCGTTGCCAATCTCGAGCATGTCCGGATCGTTCCAATGACCGGGCTTCGCATACGGAGCGAGATCGGTTTGATTGAAGCCGATGCGCGTCATCGAATCCCAGGCGTCACGAATGTCACCGGTCGTGCGCCAAAGATTTCCGCCAACATCTGCACCCCACTTCCAAACATCCTGGCGACCGTACTGGCAAAGGCTGTAGACGATCGGGCGCTTCGTCTTGAGCAGCGCGTCGCCCATGATTTGATACACAGCCTGCATCTCTTCGTCAGTGTAAAGATTGCGCGCGCCGCACCAATCGTATTTCAGATAATCAATTCCCCACGCCGCGTACGTGCGCGCGTCTTGCTCTTCATGACCGTAAGTGCCTTCGTAACCCGCGCAAGTGTTCGGGCCGGGCGAAGAGTAAATGCCGAGCTTCAATCCTTTGCTGTGCACATAATCGGCGAGCG
>JAJPKD010000160.1 GCA_021323895.1 Acidobacteriota bacterium
CCTGGACGCTGCCCGCGAACCTCGGCATCGCGGTGCATCCGGATTTTGAGTACGTGGTTATCGAGAGCGGCGGCGAAGCTTATTTAGTTGCCGCGGAGTTAGTCGATGTCGTCGTCGCAAAATGCAATCTGGAAGCGCCCAAAGTATTGGCGCGCTTTCCGGGATCGAAGCTCGATCGCCTGGAAGCGCAGCATCCGTGGATCGATCGCCCGTCGCTTTTTATGGTTGGCGAGCACGTGACGCTCGGCGGGGAAGCCGATGCCGAAACCGAACTCGATGTCAGCGACGCGCGCGAGAGATCAACGACCAGCAAGGCCGGCACCGGCCTGGTCCATACGGCTCCCGGTCATGGTCACGACGACTTTGTGATCGGCAAACATTACGGGCTCGAGATTTACTGTCCGGTTGATAATGCGGGCAAATTCACGGACGAGGTCGAGTACTTTACCGGCCTCAACGTCTTCGAAGCCAACCCAAAGATTGTCGAATTCATGCGCCAGCGCGGCGTGCTGCTTTTCAGCGAGAACTACGATCACCGTTACCCGCACTGCTGGCGTTGCAAGAATCCGGTGATCTTCCGCGCCACGCCGCAGTGGTTCATCTCGATGGATCAAGCCGGTGACGAGGCGGTGGAAAAGGACGAAGACGATCGTGATCGATCGAACTTCACCAACAACGTCGTGGATGGTGAATCGCTCGACGCGCGATCGCTCCGTGCCATGGCGCTCAACGAAGTCGATAATCGCGTGCAGTGGATTCCCGCCTGGGGACGCGATCGCATGCGCAACATGCTTTCAGGCCGGCCTGACTGGTGCGTGTCGCGGCAGCGTGTCTGGGGCGTGCCGATTCCCGCGTTCTATTGCGCGAAATGCAATCACGTGATCGCCGATGCGACGATCATCAGGCATGTCGCTGATATTTTCGAGAAGGAATCAGCCGATGCCTGGTACAAGCGCGAAGCTCGCGAATTGTTGCCTGAGAATTTCGCGTGCGACAAATGCGGCGCCACCGAATTCACGAAAGAGACAGACATTCTCGACGTTTGGTTCGACAGCGGCTCGTCATCGGTTGCCGTGTTAGAAGCGCGGGACAACTTGCGCTGGCCCGCCGACGTTTACATCGAAGGCGGCGATCAATTCCGCGGCTGGTTCAACTCGTCGCTGATGGTTGGGCTCGCGGTGCACGATCGCGCGCCATACGCCGCGGTGCTCTGTCATGGCTGGACGCTGGACGCGCAAGGCAAAGCGATGCACAAGTCGCTCGGCAATGCCGTCTCGCCGGACGAAGTGATTCCGAAGCTCGGCGCCGAAGTGCTGCGACTGTGGTGCGTGTCTTCAAATTACATGGATGACATGCGCTGTTCGGATGAAATTCTCCAACGCGTCGCTGACGGTTATCGCAAGGTGCGCAACACGGCGCGCTTTGCTCTGGGGAATATCGATGGGTTCGATCCGGCGCGGGACACAGTTGCGGATCACGATCTGATGGAGATCGATCAGTGGGCGCTGGCGGAATTGAACTCAGTGGTTGTGGCCGTGCGCGAAGCTTATGAGGCCTACGATTTCCATGGTGTCTATCAGGCTCTGCATCAGTTCTGCACGGTAACTTTATCCGCGCGCTACTTCGACATCATCAAAGATCGGCTGTACACGTTCGCGCCAAAGAACCAGGAACGACGATCGGCGCAGACTGCGCTCTACCGAATCGCCGACGCGTTGGCGCGGATGATGGCGCCGATCTTAGCCTTTACTGCAGATGAAATTTGGGAGAGCTTGCCGCCGGCAACGGACGTCGTTCCGTCAGTTCACATGGCCGTTTTCCCTGAGCCTGCTGCTGAAGATCACGCCGATCTGTTGACCAAATGGGCGCACGTGTTTGGTTATCGCGACACGGTTTTGGCGAAGCTCGAAGAAGCGCGCGTGGCGAAGACCATCGGCAGCTCGCTCGAAGCTCGCGTTCAAATTTCTGCCGGCAGTCATGCTTTCAAAAGGTTGGCTGCGCATCGCGACGATCTGCGTTACATCTTCATCGTTTCGGAAGTTGAATTGGCCGAGCCCAACGCTGAACTGGAAAAGGATGCTCTGGAAATTACAGTTACACGCGCGCACGGAGAAAAATGCGAGCGCTGCTGGAACTACTCGACACGCGTCGGCGAATCGAGTCGTTATCCAACTGTTTGTGAACGATGTGTCGCAGCACTTGAGGAGATTGAAGCCGCGTGAAAAGTCGCATTGCATGGCGCATTGGTTATCTAGTCGCCGCGCTCGGCATCTATCTGGTGGATCAGTCGAGCAAGGCTTGGGCCGTGCGGAAGGTACGTTTTCGCGACGTCACGGTAATCAACGGATTTTTCGATTTCGCTTACGCCGAGAATCGTGGCATCGCGTTTGGCCAGTTGCAGGAAGGTGGTTCGTTTGGCCGCTGGTTCTTTGTTACGCTCGCCGCGGCCGCGGCCATCGCCGTGCTGTTCTACTTTTTGAAGACGCCGCGAAATGACGATCGAATTTTGGGCGCGTGCGCCTTGTTGCTCGCGGGCATCGTCGGAAATCTTACTGATCGAGTGCGCCTCGGGTTTGTGATCGATTTCATTCAACTGCACGCCGGGCAGTATCACTGGCCAACCTTCAATGTTGCCGACGCGAGCATTTCATTTGGCGCGCTGCTGCTGGCCTACGACCTGATCTTCGCGCATCGAAAAGAGGAGAAGGCGCGTCTAACGAATGAAGGGACGGCGTCGTCATAAGCTAACTGCCTACTGCATTCTGCCCACTGTTTTATGTATCCAATTCTCTTTCGCATTTTCGGTTTTCCCATTAACACGTACGGGTTGTTTCTCGCGCTGGCATTCCTCAGCGCGATCTTTGTGACTGTGAGGCTCGCGGCGCGCGACGGGCTACCCAAAGAGCGCATCTACGATCTCTGCCTGTGGCTGCTGCTTTCATCGCTGGTGGGATCGAAGCTGCTCATGTTTTTTACTGAGCCTGAGTACCGCGAGCATCCGCTGAATTTTCTTTCCCTCGATTTTCTGCGCTCGGGCGGAGTGTTCTATGGCGGCCTGATCGGCGCCATTCTTACTGGATATTTTCTGATGCGGCGCTGGAAGTTGCCGTGGTGGAAGACCGCGGACGCCTGCGCGCCGGGCATCGCGCTCGGAAATGTTCTGGGGAGACAGGGATGTTTTTCAGCCGGTTGCTGCTGGGGCAAACCGACGAATTTGCCCTGGGGCGTGCGTTTCAGCGAGTTGGGCCACGAAGTCACCGGCGTGCCGATTGACGTGAAGCTCCATCCGACGCAGCTCTACGAGTCGTTCGCGATGCTGATCGCATTTTTCTTTCTGCTGTGGCTGCACAAGAAGAAGAAATTCAGCGGCCAGGTGATTCTCGCGTACGCTGTTATCTACGCAACCGTGCGATTCCTGATCGAACTCGTGCGCGACGATCCACGCGGGGACATTCTGGGGCTGACGACACTGACCGGATTATCGACTTCGCAGATGATCGGCATAGTAGTTGGGGTGGGAGCGTTGATAGTTCTCATCATTCGTTGGCGGCGAGCTAGCCATGCAGTGAAACTAAACTCTAGTGTTGCTCCGACGGCCGCTCAAGTCTCATAGCAGATCGTGTCTCACCTTCAGTTCATAGTTACAGTTAGCCCCATCCTGCTCGATATCTCGTTGTCGCATTTTGGAAGCCTCCCCAGACAGCCGGAGGCAGACTGGTGCGAAAGCTCTGTCTCGTTAACGTGGTTTCATGGGTGGTGGTGCTCCCGCTGGATAACCGCGGCCATCCACCGCCGCGGTTATAGTGGGAATGATAGTGTGGCTGCTGAACCTACCTGTCTTCGTAGCGACAATAGTGGCGCTTTGGATTTCAATTAGGGCACGCGAGGGAGGGAAGGCCTTCATAGCAGCATCGACGATCTACGTGGTCCTTAACGTTCTGGTGCTTTGGATATTGCCGATTGTGGTTCTCGTGAAAATGGTGCGCGCTGGCTAAACGTAAGCCGCAATTGCTAAGATGTCCGGCTTTTTCTTGAATCGAAAATGAAACTTCGCGTCCTATATCACGGTCATTGCTTTGACGGCGTGGCCTCGGCGGCAACTTTCACACGCTTCTACCAACAACGAATTCATCCCGCGGCTGAAGTATCGTACGGCGGTCTCTTGCATCGGCCCGGTAACATACTCTTCGACCGAGACATGTTCGATGGCGATGAGAACGCCATCGTCGATTTCAAGTATTCGCCCTCCGAAAAACTGACGTGGTGGTTCGATCATCATCAGTCGGCGTTTCTGACGCCGGAAGATGAAGCTCACTTTCGCGCCGATACTTCGGGGAAGAAGTTTCTCGATGCGACGCGCAAGTCCTGCACCGAATTCATCGCCGATGTCGCCCAAACCCAGTTTGGGTTCGATGCTGAACCAATAAAAGAATTAGTTCATTGGGCCCATATCATCGACGGTGCGCTGTACGAATCTCCGGCGCAATGCGTCGAACTCAAGGAGTCGGCGCTGCAACTGATGCAGGTGATCGAAGGCACGCCCGACGAATCTTTTATCGAGCAAATCATTCGCGACCTGACGCAGAAATCACTGAATGAAGTGGCAACCAGCGCGGAAGTGCAGCAGCGATTTCAGCCGATTCTGAAATTGCATCTGGAAACGCTCGAAGCAATCAAGCGCAAGGCCACGTCCCAGAACGACGTCGTGCAATTCGATCTGGTTGAGGAAGGCTTCGAAGGTTTCAACAAGTTCATTCCTTACTACCTGTTTCCCGAGGCGACTTACACGGTCGCGCTGACCCGCGCGCCGCAACGAACAAAGATCTCGGTCGGATCGAATCCGTGGGCGCAACGACCGCGCCGGCACAACATCGCGACGATCTGCGAACGCTACGGCGGCGGTGGCCATGCGGTGGTCGGCGCGATTTCATTCGCGCCGGATGAGGTTGAAAGGGCGCGGGCGGCCATGCGGGAGATAGTAGAGGAATTACAAACCGGCTGATATATTCGTTAGCCGAAAACGGCGAGCAGGATGCTCGCGACCCGCACGCACAGATGCGTGCGCTCCAATATGTCAACGCCAACGACCAACATCGAATCACTTCAGGCTGAAGGACGCAGCTTCAATCCGCCGACCACGTTCGCTGAAAAAGCGCACATCAAATCGATGGCCGAACTCGACGCGCTGCGCGCGGAAGCTGCCGCCGATCCGGAAAAGTTCTGGGCGCGCTATGCCGAAAGCGAGCTGCACTGGTTCAAGAAGTGGGACACAGTTCTGAAGTGGGAAGCGCCGCACGCCGAGTGGTTTGTCGGCGGAAAGATCAATATCTCGTACAACTGTCTCGATCGTCATCTTGGCACTGCGCGGCGCAACAAGGCTGCGTTAATTTGGGAAGGCGAGCCCGGCGACACACGCACTCTGACTTATCAGCAACTGCACACAGAGGTCTGCCGCTTCGCTAATGTTTTGAAGAAGATTGGCGTCGAGAAAGGCGATCGCGTTGCGCTTTACATGCCTTTGATTCCGGAGTTGGCGATCTCGATGTTGGCGTGTGCGCGAATTGGCGCAACGCACTCGGTGGTCTTCGGCGGATTTTCGAGTTCAGCACTCATCGATCGCATCAACGACGCGCAGTGTAAAGCGGTGGTGACTGCCGACGGCGGTTGGCGCCGCGGCAACGAAGTGAAACTCAAAGCCGCCGTTGATGAAGCTCTGAAGGAAACTCCGTCCGTCAAGTCATGCGTCGTCGTAAAGCGCACCGGCAGCGACATTCACATGGAATCGGGGCGCGATCACTGGTGGCATGAATTGATCGAAGCGGTCGATGCGAACTGTCGCGCGGAAGAACTCGACAGCGAGCACCCGCTTTTCATCCTCTACACGTCAGGCACAACGGGAAAACCGAAAGGGATCCTGCACACGACCGGTGGATATCTTTTGCAGAGTCATCTGACCACAAAATGGATTTTCGATCTCAAAGATGAAGACATCTACTGGTGTACCGCTGATATTGGTTGGGTGACGGGACACAGCTATGTCGTGTACGGCCCGCTGTCGAATGGCGCGACCGCGTTGATGTACGAAGGCGCGCCGAACTGGCCCGAGCCGGATCGGTTCTGGGACATCATTGAGCGTCATCGCGTCAACACGCTTTACACCGCGCCGACGGCGATTCGCGCGTTCATCAAATGGGGCGAGCAATGGCCGCTGAAGCACGACTTGTCTTCGCTTCGCCTGCTCGGAACTGTGGGTGAGCCAATCAATCCCGAAGCGTGGATGTGGTATCACCGCGTGATCGGCAAAGAAAAGTGTCCGATCGTCGATACGTGGTGGCAGACGGAGACCGGCGCGATCATGATCACGCCGCTGCCCGGAGCGACGCCGACGAAGCCTGGCTCAGGTACCACGCCGTTCCCGGGCATTGATGCTGACGTGATGACGCGCGATGGAAAGTCAGTCGGCGCGAATGAAGGCGGTTACCTCGTCATCAAAAAACCCTGGCCATCGATGCTGCGCACAATCTACGGCGATGACGCGCGCTATCAACAGCAGTACTGGTCGCAGATTCCCGGAGTCTATTTCGCCGGTGACGGCGCGCGAAGAGATCAGGACGGCTACTTCTGGATCATGGGCCGCATCGATGACGTCATCAA
>JAJPKD010000101.1 GCA_021323895.1 Acidobacteriota bacterium
CCCATGTGGCCCAGCCCGCCCAGACCAACGACCCCAACCTTCTTTCCTCTGGTCACACCCCAATGACGCAACGGCGAGAACGTCGTGATACCTGCGCACAAAAGCGGCGCCGCGCCGGCAAGATCGAGATTCGAAGGAATGCGCAGCACGAAGCGTTCATCTACGACGATCCTTTCGGAGTATCCGCCAAGCGTCACACCGCCGAGATGTTTGTCAGGCGAGTTGTAAGTAAGAATCCGTTCGGGGCAGAACTGCTCCAGGCCTTCCTGGCAATGCCGGCACGTGCCGTCGGAATCGACCATGCAACCAACGCCCACGATATCGCCTTCTTTGAACTTCTTTACCGCTGAGCCAACGGCCGTCACACGCCCGACGATTTCGTGGCCGGGGACAATCGGGTATTCGGTCGCCGCGAACTCGCTCCACTCGTTGCGCACAGAATGAAGATCCGAATGGCAGATAGCGCAAAAGAGAATCTCGATCTGGACATCGCTATCGGTCGGATCGCGTCGGGGAATCGTAGTTGCGGCGAGCGGTGACGTAGCGCTGGCGGCAGAGTAAGCCTTAACCTGGTCCATGTTCGACGACTCCTTCTGATTATGTTGGGCTTGAATCACATCGATTTAAGCATACAAGCAGCATCGAGGCGAAACGTCGCAAAATCGTGCTCAATTCCTGTTTGAAGGGTTATTTTTCGAGGGATGACGTGATGATCCTGACAGACAGCGCAGGTGAAAGCGAATCATTTCGCCTTCAACAGCCGGGACATAATAATTAGCGCTCCCAGATGATTCGAGTTGTGGTCAGCAACGACGAGCGCTTCGCGCAAGATCGTTTGATCCGTTCCGTGCGGAATCCTGGCAAACAGATCGGTTGACGGATCGTTAATGAGGTCTTTCATCTCTTTCAAATCGCGGCGAAATTTGTCGGCGGTTTCATTCCACTTAGCGGCATCACCAATGTCGTCTTTCGCCGGCCAGTAGCCTGCCGGCCATTTGGGCGAGACGTGATTCGCGTTACGCGAGAATTCCAAAATGTCCCACAACGCGATGCGCATGTGCTCGAGCACCTGCCAGGCTGTGTAGGGAATTCCTTCGACGTGTTCACCGCATTTCTCCGAGGGGAAATCTTTGACGAAATCCTCGAAGCTAATGTGCGCGTTTCCGCCGTTGAGTAGAGAGACCAGATGTTCGCGAAGTGATTGATCGTTGTCGCTCATAGTGTTCTACGTTCCTTTGCGTTGGTCCCCTCTCTCAGAGAGAGAGGGAGGGTAAGAAGAAATTAACCCACGCAGCGCTATTTCTTTCTTCCGATTCGATAAGCGTCGAATCTGCACACCGCGGAATAATCACAAAACTTACACGTAGTCTTGCCGAGCGCGGGCTTCACGCGAAAGTGTCCAGCGCGCATGCCATCGATGAAATTCCAGATGTTTTGCTCGATTCGTTTTCGAATTCGTTGCCATTCATCGTCGGCGAATTTCGAATTGCGCGCCTGCGGACTGACCAGCGTGCAATCAGCGAACATGGTGCGGTAGAAACCCTGATTCAATCGTGAACCCTTCGCGCGCAGCGTGTAATATCCGCCGCCGGCTAATTCATAGCTCGGCAGGAACAGTTGCTCCAGCGCCGCCAGATAGATAGGAAGCTGCACTTCACGCGCGCTTTCGATGTCTTCCCGGCGCGCACCTTTCGACAATTTGTAATCGTAAGCGATTGCCGTCCTGCCGTCTTCGCTAACATCCACGCGGTCGATTTGACCTTGAATGAGCGCGAGTTCATTTTCGCGTTCAAGCTTCAGAAACTCCGTTTTGGAACTCGGATCACTTGCTTGAGAAATCCGCCCGAATGCCAATTCAAAATACTTTGGCCGCATTCCCCGCGCATTTGTTTTCTCCTGCAACTTCAATTCGTGTAACAGCACCTGATCGAGGATCAACTTGCGAATCTCGCAATCGATTTTCCAAATGCGATCGTTGAGAGGGGGAACCATGTCTTCGTGTTCCGCGAACACCGCGTCGGCGGTTTCGGTCATCTCCTTCCGTAATGCTTCAAGATTTTGATCCGGCAAATAGTCGCCGCGATGCTTCTCAAAGAACCGGCGCAGAATGTCGTGCAAAAGTTTGCCGGCGTCGATCGCCAGCAAGTCGAGCGCGGCTTCGCTGCGCGGTTCGAGCTTCAGCACCCGGTTCGCGAAGAAACGGAACGCGCAGTTTCCGTATGTGCTGAACCGGCTCGCGCTGTAAACATGATCCGGGCCGAAATGCCGCTCGAGCATCGCACGCAAATACGGATTTGTGATCTCGCCATCGTAAGGCCCGAACCAACTGCTGTGGCGCTCGTGCTCGATCTCTGTGCGCTGCAACGCGGATGCGGAAACAAGTTTGCGAAGTTCGGCCTCAGCCAGGAATTCGGCAATGAGCCTTGCCGGAAGATCGCCCGCCGTTCGACTGCGAGGCTGACGTTCCCGCTGGCGAATCAAAACCGTCGCCAATTCTGTCGCTGTCGAAGCTGCGGCAAACTCATGTCCATCGACATCACCGCGGATCTGCATTACGTCGAGTTCCGACGGTGCAATGGCGCGCCGCAACTCTTCAATGTAGTAAGAAGGAACCGTCTCAGCCCCATCGCTCAGCGCCAGGGGTCGAGTCAGATAGAGTCGCTCGGTGGCGCGACAAGCCGCATGATAAAAATAATGCTCTTCTTTCAGCAGCGTGTCGGGCGAGATGTCTTCGAGAAAGATGCCGTGCTTTTGCAGGCGCACGCGTTCCTCGTGCGGATACAGCCAGTCGCGCGAAGTGCGCAGCGGAAAGCCGCCTTCGATCATTCCCGCGATGAAAATCGCGCGGAATCGCAATCCGCGCACGTCCGTCGCCTCGAGCACGCGCAAGCCATCACGATTCGCAGCGCCCATGGTCAGCGCCTGCGATTGCAACGATCGTTCAACCTCGTCGATGAAATGTGTGAGCAGGCCTCGCGTCGGCAAAGGCGCGGTTTCGTTAGCAGCCCCCCCTGACGGTCGGGCTTCCGACACCATCGACCGTGCGTAATCAAAACTGCGCACAGCGGCGGCGATCGCGCGCCGCAGACTTTCGCGCCCGCGCACGTCGCAGGTTGCTTGCGGAACATCGCGCGCTCCATCCCGCTCGCGGAATGCTCGGTTGATTTGATTTGAGAACTGCAATTCCTCGAGCAGCAGCATGAGGGCTTTGCGAAATTCTTCGGGCGTTCCTTCTTCAGGCATCGCCGCGAGGAGTTGCTGCAACTGGCGCATGATCACCATGGCCCAGGCCAGCGCCGCGGGATGAATCGGCGCGGGCTTCTTCCGGCGATCCATCGCGGCGCCCTCTTCCGGCGGCGCTTCGTCTTCAGCCACGCTGGCAGCATCATTTTCTTCATCTTGCCCGAGCAAAGTTTGCGCGGCCTGAGGAGAAGGGAATGCCTTGATTAGTTTTTGCGCGCGATCGAGCCAGCCATTTACGCGGAGTTCGCTCCCGACATACGCGATCGCATTTTCCAAAGCGTCGGCATTCCACTTTCCGATGCGCAACGCGCGCTGTAGTTTCTCGCTGTCACCACCAAGAAATTGTGAAGCGTACTTCGCGTCGAATGTTTGGGTGAGCTGCTCCAGTCTCTCGTGAGACAGCCTGAAATAATTGGTCTTGATCAGGTGAGCGAGATCGCTGGCTTTGGGATTCTTGACGCTCTCTCGCGGTTCCTTCAAAAGCTGAAATAACTTTCCGCATGCGCGGATCGCTGGAATGTCGAAAGCCTCAACGCGCCGGTCCAGATTGCAGGGAATCTGTTCGTTAGCGAAGACGCGCGCGATGGTGTCGGCGTACGATGCGCGTTCGCGAACGACCAAGGCGATATCAGAAAGCGCGTAGTCGTGAACCAGAACCAGCCGCTTGATCTCTTTGGCGATTGAACGAATCTCGAGTTCACGGTCGGCGCACTCGAATAATTGGTAGCGCAAATTGTTAATTTGCGCTGGTTGCGCGGCGGTTGTCGTGGAATTGAACAAGCGCTCAGGCAATGCGCCCGGCAAATTGCCAATTTGCGCTACATCCATCTGAAACGCAGCAATCGATTCAAGCTGATCGATCGTCGATTGAAACGGCCTAAAGATATCCGGGTTGCGCGCGTCGCCATTCAAATTGACGATCACATTCGGAATCGCAGGGATAAGCTGTCTGAGAATCTCGCCTTGTACTGGCGTGAAATCAAAAAATCCATCCAGCACCAACAGATCGATCTGATCGAGCCAACTTCGCAAATTGCCGACTTGCGAAACCTGGCCGCGCAACAACTGCAACGCGCGCAACTGATCGGCGTCTTCTTCGGTCAAGCCAAACCGATCTAACGCCTCGGCGTAAGTTGCGTAGATCAACGCGACGTCTTGATCGAAGTCGCTTTGGGATTTTGGACCTGCGGCTTGAGACTTGAGACTTGAGACTTGAAACTCGGAACGGCGCGCTTCAATCGCCTCGCGAAACTCTTCCGGCGATTTACCTGCGCGTTGGATCTCGCCGATCAAGGAAGCAATCGTGTTCACGCAGCCATCGCGATGGGCGAGCGGCTTGATTGCCGGCAGTCTGCCCGCGCTGCTTAGCTGCTTGATGATTTGTGAGATCAGACTGCGCCGCAGCGGGAGGTCTTCGCGATCGATCGGCGTGCGTGTCAGTGCTGTGTCAGAACCCGGAGCGGTAGCGACGGGATCAATTGACTCTGCGGCATTGCGCGTTGATCCGCTCGCTAGCGCTCGCGGTACTGACACGATCGCCTCAGACAAAATCCGTCTAACCAATCCGCGAAACAGGTAAACCGGAAACTCGCCCCAGACGCCTCTAGCACTTTGCCCATCCAGCAATTTCGCGGTGACCAGATCGAGGAGAGGATGCGAGGCCGCAACGTAAAGCAGACGATTACTCTGACCATTCGCGAGATACGTAGCGCAGCGCGCGAGCAACGAAGCGCGATTGTTGCCGAGGACCGGACCTAACCAAATTTCTCTTGCCACTTATGACTTGTCGCCTGCAGCGACACTTCTTGAATTGAGTAGCGGAAACGAGTCGTCCTCGTCTGGCTCAACTTCCTTTCCGACCAACTCCGGAAACAATCCACCTTCATCCAGGCTCAACGACCGCGCGGTCTTATCAATTGGTTCCTGAATTTCAATCTCGTCACCAGTGATCGCGCCGCGCTCTTTGAACTTGCGCGCGGTCACAAGCACGCGGGCCTCCAGAGAGCCGACACCTTTGTTGTAAGACTCAATGGCGCGATCGAGATTCCGGCCGATGTCACCGAAATAATTCAGAAACGTTCGCAGGCGATCGTAGAGTTCTTTCCCGAGCCGACCTACTTCATCGGCGTTTGCGGCGCGATGTTCCTGCTGCCAGCCATACGAAATCGCCTTCAGCAAAGCAATCAAAGTCGTCGGCGTCGCAATGATCACCCGTTGATTGATTCCGTCTTCGATTAATTTCGGATCCTGTTCTAACGCCGCGCTGTAAAAGTTTTCACCGGGCAGAAACAGCAACACGAACTCTGGAGTTGGTTGCACGGTTTCCCAATAAGACTTTTTGCTCAACGCGCCGATGTGAGTTCGCACCAGGCGCGCATGCTCCTTCAACCTGTCCGCGCGCACTGCATCGTCTGTCGTCGAGATCGATTCATAGAATGCTTCGAAGGGGACCTTCGCATCGACAACGATTGTGCGATTGCCGGGCAGACGAACAATCACATCGGGGCGGATGCGGCCATCTTCAGTCGCGACACTTTCCTGTTCAGTGAAATCACAGTATTCCAGCATGCCCGCGAGTTCGACGACTCGTCGCAACTGAATCTCGCCCCAACGGCCACGCACGTGCGGCGTGCGCAGGGCCTTTACCAGATTGCCGGTTTCGGCTTGCAGTTGTAGCTGCGAAGTTGCCAGCGCGCGCACTTGTTCGCGCAGTTCGGCATAGGCTCCGGCGCGCGCTTTTTCAAGTTCTCCGATCTTTCCGTCAACTTTTTCCAGCGAATCTTTCAGAGGCTTGACCAACTGATCGATTGCCTGCTGCCGTTGATCGAGTTCACCTTTCGCCGTGACTTGGAATTTTTCGAGCGTCACGCGGGCGAGGTTGAGGAACTCCTGATTGTTGTCTTTGAGCGCATCACGCGACAGCGCTTTGAATTTTTCCGCAAGCTCGTCCGTGACCCGCTTGAAAGACTCGGCGCGTTCATGCGCGGCGCGGCGTTCGCCTTCAAGCTCGGCTTGCAACCGCGCATTTTCGCCGCGCAATCCATCGCTTTCGGTTGCCTCCGCATCGAAGGCCGCTTGAAGTTTCAGAACTTCGCGATCTTTCGCGGCGACGCGCTCGTTCAGAGCAGCGATTTCAGTTGCGCTAGCAGCTTTACCGTCGTCGAAGCCTCGATGCCACTTGGCGTGCAACGCGAGCCAGACCACGACCGCGCCGATTAACGCGCCGAATATGAGTGTGAGAACGGGAATTAACGAATCCATCGATTGTTCAGTTTAGCAGAGGCGTTTCGGAAATGAAACAGTGTCGCAGCTGCGGGCAGCGCCCGTTATCCGCCAAAACACGCCACCATTCGTTCGTAAACTTTGCGCGTCACGCGCACGTCGTTCAGATTGTATTCGCGAATCTCGGCGAGCTTGCCGGCTTGATATAGCTCGAAAACCTTGCTGCCTTCGACTTCTCCGGTCTTGCTCGATTCAATGCCCAGCGCCCACGCCACGTCATCCATCGCGACGCGATTTCGTCCACCGAGCCACCATCCGCGCATCGTGTCGTAAACGCCGCGCACGTGAAACTCGCTCAAGTCGATGAACGGCTTGACGGCGATGTTGTTCGCGAGACATCGCTGGAAAATGAACGGCAGGTCGAAGTTAATGATGTTATGGCCGACGACTAGATCGCATTCAGGATCAAAATCCGACATTAGCGCGAGAAAATCTGTTAACGCGCGCGGCTCTTCCTGTTCGATTCCATCCGCATTGATTCCAAAGGCATGCTCGCTTTGATTCGTCGTCAATCCTTCAATCTCGAATCCCGGAACCGGGCCAACGTGAACGGCGATTGAGAGCACGCGGCCCGAAGTCGCATTCAACGAGCCCAATTGATAGACGCGCTCTTCTTCAGCAGCAATGTCTTCAAGGTAGCGTTGCTGCTGTTCAAGCCGCATGAATCCAAGCTTATATTCCTTTTCGAGTTTGGGACCGACGCGATCGCGAAATCCCGGCAAGGCCAACGTCTCGATATCCAAAGTGAACGCCCGCGGCAGTAGCGGATCGCAGCCGACATGCTCGCGATATTGCTCCAGCGTGATCGGTCGATACTCGCTGACGACGAACTGGTTTCGATCTTGAAAGGATTCAAGTTTGCCGGTGACGCCCCAAAGACCGGGCCGCAACTCCTCACGTCCTTCCAGCACGTCAGACCAAATCTTCAGCGGCAAAGAGCCAGTTGCGTTACGCGCGGTAACTTCGCGAAAAGGCTTCCCGTCTTTGGTGCGGCGCTCGCGCACGGAAAGCACCGCGACCATCAACCAGATTTCCTCGGCGAAGGGGAGTTCGGGGATGGGAATGTTGCCTCTCATTGAATGTGTCGGAACCCCGAAGGTCAGGGAGCGCCTGCTGCGATACCGGCTTCTAGTAATTTCAGGATTCGCCTACAAACGTGCCGTTGCTATCGCTCGGGTTTCTGACATGGAAGGCTCATTGTAATGTATTATTTGCAGCGCGACTATGAGTTCTGAAGGCTGCATTAAGATAAATCTTGCCGAAGCGATGCGTCGCTTACCTGGCCCCCAAAAAGAAAATGTAGTCACCCTGTTTGAGCATGGTTCGCTCGTAACCAAACTGTACGCTCCACGTGTCACTGATCCGCAGACACCACATTCGCGTGACGAGGTTTACGTCATCGCACAGGGCACTGGTGAATTCGTCTGCGGGACGACTCGTGAAGCGTTTCAGCCGCTGGATGTGCTGTTCGTAGCTGCCGGTGTCGAGCACCGCTTCGAAAATTTCACTGACGATTTCGCGGCTTGGGTTTTCTTTTATGGGCCGGAAAGCGGCGAGATCGATCAGAGTTAAATTCCCCTGCAAGAATTCGCAGATTAATCGATGGCCAAGCTCTCCAGTATCGCGCCAAGCTTTCCGGTCGCTGATGTCGGCGCCACCATTCGCTGGTACGAGACCGAACTGGGCTTCAAAACTTTTCCATTCCCGGAAACTCCACCTTATGTTTTTGCAATCGCTTCCCGCAACAACGTCGAAATCATGTTTCAGCGCATCGAGGGCTATCAAAAACCTGATCTCTATTCTCTCAGGAGCGGAGGCGTGTGGGACGCCTACATTCGCATGGAAGGCGTGAAGGATTTTTACGAACAGATAAAAGATCGAGTGGAAA
>JAJPKD010000094.1 GCA_021323895.1 Acidobacteriota bacterium
CATGGAAGGCAGTCTCGCAGTTTCAGTCATCAGAGAATTTTTGTTTTGTTGATTTGCGATTGCGCGCCAGCGTAGCAGACAAAGAGTTACCCGACCAGAAAATGCAGCGTCGTCTCGCCCAATTTTATTCGATCGCCGCTGTCGAGCGGGCGCGGCTGTCGCGGTTGCAGGCGAATAATATCATTGATTACGGTTCCGTTGACTGAACCGAGGTCTTCCACCAGGAACGCATCGCCTTCGCGCCAGATACGCGCATGGCGCCGCGAAACTTTCGTGTTTGGATCAAAGCGCGAAAGATCGACTTCCGGAAAAATATTCGAGAGCGGATCCGTGCGACCTACGAGATTGCTGTCCCTCGGCAAATTGAAAGACGCGTCGAGTTCGGTCGTGCCCGCCACAATCAGTTTCGCCGTTGGTCGCACCGGTAGCCGCGGGCTGGAATCCGTGCCGGCCAGCGGCTGCCGCGATCCGCAATGAGCGCAAAAGACATCATCGGCCGCAATCCGCCCGCCGCAGAATCCGCAGAAGACCATCGCGACTTGCATGGTCTCGCCGCCAAGTTCGTGGGCCGGCGCACCGAAACTGACCTGACCAGAGCGCAACTTCTCTAAATGGCCCAGCAGCGCGTCGCGCATCTGTGCGCCTGATTGAAAACGTTGCTCAGGTTTGTATTCGACGGCGCGGGTCAGCAGTTGTTCCATCTCGCTGGAAAGCGCGGGATTGATTTGTCTCGGTCGCGGGTTCTTTGTGAAATCGAAAATTAACAGCGGATTGTCCTGCGGATCCGATCCTGTCAGCAGATGAAACATGGTCGCGCCGAGACTGTAGATATCAACGCGCGCATCGGCCTGGCCGCTGAAAAGTTCCGGTGGCGCATAGCCCATCGTGCCGACTGCAGTCACGCCTTTTTCCTTCTTGTTCACCCAGCGCGCGATGCCGAAGTCGATCAGCATGATGCGGTTAACATTGCTGTCGAGCATCAAATTCGCCGGCTTCAAATCGCGATAGATGATCGGTTGCGGGCGAGTGTGCAGATAATGCAGAACGTCTGCGACCTGAATTCCCCATTCCGTGACCGACAACTCGTCGATGCGGCCACCCGGCGAGGCGCGCAAGCGCGACGCGAGATCGCTGCCGGGAATAAACTTCATCACGAGGTAAAATCGTTCGGATGCTTCTTCGTAAAAATAATCGTAAACGGTGGGAATCGACGGGTGCTCGAGTTCAGTCAGCAATAGCGACTCGCGTTTGAAATCAGCGACGGCTTTTTCGTGCTGCGAGTCGTCGATGTGCGACTCGATCATTTCCTTGACCGCGCGCGGCGCATCGCCGAGGTTGCGATCCTTCGCCAGATAAACCGCGCCCATGCCACCGCCGCCAATGCGACGCACGATCTCGTAACGATTGTTAAGAACTTTGCCTGCGGTGAGTGCTTTGGGCTTGGGACGTCGATCCGGAACCTCACCCGATCGGGAAGTCTCTCCGGGAGATTGCGAGTCTTCCGCTAATTCGCCGGTGCCTTTGCCGCGCGACGGCATTTCATCTTCAGGAGGAGCGATCGTGCTGTTGCCATCCGCGAGTTTTTCAGAATAGTGAGAGACCATGCCCTGCTGACTGTCGGTCGGCACGCCGCCGGTCGCAGACAGCGATCCGTCACCGCGCGTCTGCCGTGCACCGCAAACGCCGCAAAAATTTTCTTCCGGGCCGATGTCGGCACTGCAAGTGGTACAGAGAGCCATTTCAGTACTTGCGATGCAATCTCACAGCTTTCATACGACCGCAAATTAACAATTTGCGCTACTTCGAGACTCGAAACCTCAAGAAAGTTTTGCCCACGATAATTTCGTCGCCATCTTTCAGTGGATAGCGATCCCCGGGTGCCAATCGCCTTCCGCGATTTATGAACGTTCCGTTAGTCGAGCCTAAATCTTCAATCAAGTAACCACCATCGCGCCGCGAGATTCGCGCATGACGACGCGAGACTTTCGCCTCTGGATCGTCTGTGTCCAGGTCAACGTCGGGAAAGACGCCGCCGTCGGCGTCCCAGCGCCCGATGTTCGCTTCGGTACCGCTGATCGGGAATTTCTTTCCGGCAGAGGTTCCTCTTTCAATCACCAGCGTCGCGTGAACGCTGCTTTGTAGATCGAGATTGGGAATGGCCGTGACGTCATCGGCCAGCAGCGGCCCACTCTGCCTTAGTGCCGTTGCGTCTTTGCGGCTGCTGCCGTTCGGGCCGCTGTCCAGGGGATTTCGCATATTTCGCTCAGACCGTCCCGCCATCCAAAGGGCGGCCCCACACGCATCGCAATACCGCGATCCGTCGTCGTTTTCTGTGCTGCACTTCTCGCAAAGTAACATCAGCGAACGCTGGCCGCGCGAGGATCTTCTCCGCGAAAACATCTTATCGCGAAAGCATTAACCGCGCCAACGGGCTTCATTGTGCCCGAATCGCGCCAAAAGCAAAGAGATTTTTGCGCCTTGGGTCAGCCAAGACTGAAGTAACAATCAAGCGACGAAACTCGTCTATAATTCGGGGCACGACCGAGATTTCTTTGAAACCGGGCACAGAAATTCTTCGTAAAAACATGCGAACCGTGAACTATTTACGGCGATTGGCATCTAAGGACTAAGCTATCAACCCGGCCGAAATCAAACTTAAGGAATTGAAACTCAATGGCCCTCAGTAGAAAAAAGAAGATCATTATTGGTGTGTCAGCGCTCGTCCTGCTTTCGCTGATTGTCATCATCAGCGTGATTGCGACCCGCAGAGACGAGCCGGAAGTGACTACCGTCAAGGTCGATGTGCGACCGGAATTGAAATCCACAGTTACGGCTTCGGGCGAGGTTCGCCCGGTGCGCTACATCAAACTAACCAGTGAAGTGCCGGGCCGTATTTTGGAAATCTACGTCAACCCGGGCGACCAGGTTAACAAAGGCCAGGCGTTGGTGCGCGTGGATCCGACCCAATTGCAGTCGAGTCAGGAAGCTCAATGGGCAGCCACCCAGGCATCGCTCAACGATGTCGCCAACGCGCGCAACGCTGTTACCTCGGCCCAGCAGGGTCTGGCCGTCACCGAGGCTTCCATCGCCTCCGCGCGTCAGCAAGTGATCGCGCAGCAGACCGCGGTTGATCGAGCCATGGTTGATTTGAATGCTGCGCCACGCGAACTGAAACGCACCACCGAACTGATAGAGAAAGGCGTGGCCTCCCGGTTCGATTATGATGCCGCGCACGATCGTTACGAACAGACCAAGATCGCGCTCGAAACTGCGAAGTCCAATCTGGAATCGCAAAAGCTCGCAGTCAAAGAGGCTCAGGAACGCGCCAACCAACAACGAGTTGCCATCAAGGAAGCGCAGACCAGCATCAAGTCGAGTGAAATGCGCGCTAGTCAACAGCAGGCTTTTTTGCGCGGTCAGTCGAGCCAGCGCGAGAAAGCGACGCAGTACTCACCTTTGAATGGCGTCGTCGCAGACATTCCAACCCGCGTCGGCGAGTTCGCAGTCTCGCAACTTTCATCGACGCCCTTGATGACGATCGCTGACATGTCCACCATCAACGTCGAAGTGAACGTCGATGAGACTGAAATCGCCAGCGTAGATGTCGGCCAGGAAGCAAAAGTAAAAGTTGACGCGCTTGGCGAAAAAGAGATCAAGGCCGTCGTCACGCAGAAGAATCCGCTGGCGATTGCTAAGTCCGACACACAAGGCGGACTGTCGAATCGCGTGAACGTTCAGGAAGCTAAAGAATTCAAGGTAACCTTGGAACTTCGTGATCTGACAGACGACGTACGTGCCAAACTTCGCCCGGGCATGAGCGCGACCGCCACGGTTACCACGAAAACTAAGAACAATGTGATTGCAGTTCCGCTGCAAGCGATCGTGGAAAAGGCTGCGCCCACGCCGACACCGGGCGCCACAATCGCGAGCAGCGGGCCCACACCAGTTGGCGAAAAGGCGAAGGAGCAGAAGGGCGTGTACCTGCTCGACAAAGATAACAAGGTGAAGTTCGTCGAGGTAACGACCGGCATCACCGGCGAGTCAGATATTGAGATCACGAGTGGCTTGTCTTCCGGAGTCGAAGTCATTACGGGGCCAAGTCGCGTACTCAAGACTCTAAAGGCTGGGGACAAAGTTAAGAAGCAAAGCAAAGCGGCTGGCGCTAACGCGAACGCGGGCCAGTGATTCAGCTCATAACGCAGGAACAAGAAAAACTAATGACTGAGACACCAATCGCGACCGCTACTGCAACATCAGTTGTGACGAAGCCTAATCTTGTGTCGCCCGACGGCAAAATCCAGGTGCTCATCGCGATGCAGAACATCTGGAAAACCTATGACATGGGCGCCGAGAAAGTGCACGCGTTGCATGGTGTCTCGTTCGAAGTACATCGCGGCGAGTACGTCGCGATCACCGGCCCGTCCGGCTCGGGCAAATCGACTCTGATGAATTTGATCGGCTGTCTCGATACACCGTCGCAGGGCGATTACTGGCTTAACGGCAAGAACGTTTCCGAAATGGATGACGACGAGCTGGCGCGTATTCGCAATCAGGAAGTCGGATTCGTCTTTCAGACGTTCAACCTGCTGGCCCGCGCCACGGCCCTACATAACGTCGAGTTACCGCTGATCTACGGAGGCATTCCCAGCGCCAAACGACACGAGATGGCGAAACAGGCTTTGGGCGAGGTCGATCTCACAGATCGCATGATGCACCGGCCCAACGAGCTTTCCGGCGGACAGCGGCAGCGCGTCGCGATTGCGCGCGCGCTGGTGAATCACCCTTCAATCCTTCTGGCCGACGAACCGACCGGCGCACTCGACACCGCCACCAGCTATGACATCATGAACCTCTTCGAGAAGCTTCACGAAGACGGCAACACGATAATTCTAGTGACGCACGAACACGACATCGCGGCCCGCGCGCATCGCGTCATTTCGATCCGCGACGGATTGATCGAAAAAGACGAGCAGATCAAGTAGGATGCGTTTGCGATGTTCCCCCGCAACGCATCCGAAACCATTCCACCATCCGATTCCGGATTCACTAGTCGAATTTCGCTTCCCGCCAGAATTCGCGCTAATCCATTTGTCAGACTCGCCGCGATTTGGGAGGCGTTCTTTGTCGCGCTTGGCAGTCTGCGCCAGAACAAACTGCGCACTGCGCTCACGCTGATCGGAATTATCGTCGGAGTCACGGCGGTGATCGCGGTGGTGACGATCATCAAAGGTCTGGATCAGACGGTCGCGCAAACTTTTTCTTCACAAGGTTCGACCGTCTTCACGATTTCAAAGCGCCCTCAGGTAATCACGTCGCGCGAAGACTTCATCAAGTACAACCGCCGCAAACCGGTGACGCAGGAAGACGCCGAGGCCATCACCCGCTTATGTACTGCCTGCTGGCGAACCGGCGTGTCGGTCAACTCGATTCAACCGGCCAAGCGTGGCGATCAAAAAGTTGACGCGATCCAGGTTCGCGGCGTCTCTCCGCCGTCGATGTTTGAAATCGATGGCGTCACGATCGACGCCGGACGTTTTTGGACTGAGAGCGAAGGCGCGGCCGGCGGTGATGTGTGCGTAGTCGGTCCGGACGTCGTTACGAACTTGTTCCCGAACGAGTCCATCGATCGCGCCGTCGGCCAGGACATATGGGTCGGCGGGCATCGCTACACGATTCTCGGTGTGCATCAGGCGTTGGGAAAGATTCTCGGATTGTCACGCGACAATCGTGTGTACATTCCCTTCGCGACTTACAAGAAACGGTTCGGCGTGGACTTCAGTGGCCAATCGTTCAGCCCGAGCGGCGTTCTCGTTGTTTTCATTCAGACCCAAAGCGCGGATCAATTGGAAGCCGCCCAGGATCAAGTGCGCACGATCATGCGCAATCGTCGCGGCAAGACTTTCAAAGACGATGATGACGGGTTCGCGCTCGAAACGCAGGAGGTCTTCCTGAAACTTTACTCCAGTGCGACCTCGAACATTTATCTGGTCACGATTGGGGTGGCCGCGATTTCGCTGGTGGTCGGCGGCATCGTCGTCATGAACATCATGCTGGTCTCGGTAACCGAACGAACTAAGGAGATCGGCATTCGCAAAGCTGTCGGCGCGCGACGGAACGATATCCTCACGCAGTTTCTGATCGAAGCCGTCATGGTTACTGCCATCGGCGGTGTCTTCGGCGTCTTAACTGGTTTCGGAACAGCGTGGCTGATCGCTTTAGCCATCGGCTTTCCTTTATTGTTCAGCGCGTGGTCGGCGGTGCTGGGCGTCGGCGTGTCATCGATAGTCGGCGTGGTAAGCGGTCTGTGGCCGGCGTGGCGCGCGGCCCGGTTGGATCCGATTGAAGCGCTGCGGGCCGAATAGTTTATGACTTTCATCGACATACGAGAATCCGCGTTCATGGCGTTCGACACCGTGCGCACGAACAAGCTGCGCTCGTCGCTGACGATTCTCGGCGTCAGTGTCGGCGTAATCACCGTCGTCTTCATGGTTTCGATCATTCAAGGCTTGAACAAAGCCTTCGCGGCGCAGATCGAATCGCTGGGCTCCAACACTATCTGGGCCACGAAATTCGATCCCAGCATTGGCCATCAGCCCACTTCGGAAGAAATTCATCGCAAGGAACTAACGCTCGCAGACGCCGATGCCATTCGCCGGGAAGCGTCGTCGGTCGTCGGCGTCTCGCCCTTCTATCGAAAGATCAACGAAACGGTTCGCTACGGCGACAAACAGAGCGACACTCCGATTCTAATCGGCGTCACGCCTTATCACGAATTCACCGTTTCGAGTTACGTCGATCGCGGCCGGTTCATCAGCGACATCGACGTGACCGCGCGCACGAACGTGTGTGTGCTGGGTCAGGATTTAGTTAAAGCTCTGTTTACCAACAACGAAGATCCTCTCGACAAGGACGTCAAGATTTCCGGCCATCAGTTTCATGTCGTCGGAATTATGGAACCGCTCGGCAGCATCCTGGGCCAGTCGCGCGACAATTCGATCTTCATTCCAATCACGACATTTGAAAAGTATTATCCGGAAATCGAATTCCCCGAAATCATTTCTGCGATCATCGTGCGGCCAATTGCACGCGCGTACGTAAAGTCCGCCATCGACGAGATGACGGACATCCTGCGCAAGCAGCGTCGCGTCCCGCCCGGCGAGCCGAATAATTTTGGTATCTCGTCACAGGACGCGCTGCTCGATGTTTACAATCAACTGACCGGGTCGACTTATCTTGTCCTGACCGCGATCTCGTTTGTCGCATTGATGATCGGCGGGATCGGCGTGATGAACATCATGCTGGTGTCGGTGACCGAGCGAACCAAAGAGATCGGTTTGCGCAAAGCTGTCGGCGCGACGCGCACGAACATTCTTTCGCAATTCTTGATTGAGGCGGTGGTGCTTACCGCTATCGGCGGCTTGCTGGGTTTGATGGTCGGTGAGTTGGCGAGCCTCCTGATGAACAAGTATTCGCCGCTTCCCGCGTATGTGCCCGCCTGGGCCATCGTCGTCGGCATCGGCATTTCGGCGGCTGTCGGCATCGTGTTCAGATTGTGGCCGGCCTGGAAAGCTGCACGCATGGATCCCATTGAAAGCTTGCGGTGGGAATAGCGCATCAGTACCGCGAGCGATAGCGAGCGGATCCCGTGATACTCACAGCAATTGTGAAAAGTTGTTAATTTGTTTTCCAGAATCCCATGATCCCGTCGCTATCGCTCCGGGTCTGACACGCATCGGTAACTAAATCCGTCCGCTGCCCGTATAATTAACCTAGTGAAGTTAATCGAAATTTTGAAGGTGGCCCTCGCCGCGATTTGGGCGCATAAGCTGCGCTCCGCGCTGACTTTGCTCGGCATGATCGTGGGCGTCACCGCCTTCGTAACCGTGGTTTCGCTCATTCAGGGCTTCAACGTTTATATCGACGAAAAGATCGCCAACATCGGCGCCAAGTCTTTTTCGATTCAGCGCTTCATTCCGTTCGAAGACTTCAAAGATACCGACACCATTGCGGCGGCCCAGCGACGCAATAAGGAACTGACCCTAGATGATTACGAATACTTGAAAGAGCGCGCCACCCTGATTGCAAAGCTTGGCGCGAAAGCGCGCGGCACGCCATCGCAGATCAAGCGCAACGATCAAGTGCTGGACGATGTTTTCGTCACGGGCGCCACGGCCAACACCGTTGACATCGAAAATCGTAATGTAGAAAACGGCCGCTTCTTTGGCGACACCGAAGCCGAGGGTGCAGCTCGCGTCGCTTACGTTGGTGCCGATATCGCCACGAAACTTTTTCCCGCCGGCAATCCGATTGGTGGCGAGATCGATATTCGCGGTTTGCCCTATCGCGTAGTCGGGGTCGAGGCCGTCAAGGGAACGGTCTTCGGCGTGCCTCAGGACAGCTTCGTGGTTATTCCGCTGAAGACCTATCAACTGGATTTCGGGCCGCTGATTCGGCAACGGTCGCTCTATTTTCTCGCCACGTCGAAGACTGATCAGGGATTCAGTGATGCAGTTGAGGAGGCGAGATTCCTTCTGCGCGCGCGTGGCAAACTTGGGCCGAACGAGAAAGACAATTTCGGCATCGTGACGCCGGATGCTATTACCGGGCTGCGCGATCGAATTTTCGGGACCTTCTTCATCGTAGCGATGGTGGTCCCAAGCATCGCGCTGGTGGTCGGCGCGATCGTCATCATGAACATCATGCTCGTTTCCGTGACTGAGCGGACCAAGGAAATAGGCTTACGCAAGTCACTGGGCGCACGACGTGTCGATATCCTGAAGCAATTCCTGACGGAAGCCGTCACGCTCGCGACCATTGGCGGCATGATCGGCGTCTTCCTGGCATGGATTGTGGGAAAGATAATGACTGTGATCTTTATGCAGACTTATCTTTCGGTGTTTGCGATCGCGGGCGCGATTGGAGTCTCCGCGCTGGCGGGAGTCATCTCGGGTTTGTTCCCGGCGTGGAAAGCCGCGGGATTGGATCCAATCGAAGCATTACGCGCTGATACATAGTTGTTAGCTGAAAGCTGAGAACTGAAAGCATGAAACTTGTTCGCTCAGATATTCTCGAAAATTTATGGATGGCGCTGGCTACGCTGCGCGCCAACAAGTTGCGCTCGTTTTTGACCGTCGTGGGCGTGATTATCGGCGTGGTCACGGTGATGGTGATTGCGTCAGCGATCGCCGGTATTGACGTCGCCATCACCCGGGAAGTCGAATCGTTAGGCACGCGCTCGATGTACATCAGCAAGTTCAATCCCGGGATTCACGTGGGCCGCTTGTCGCGCGAAGAACGCATGCGCAAGCCGCTAACTTACGACGATGCAATTGCGCTATCGAAGTTGCCGGCGCTGGACACCGCCGTCCCTTTTATCGACGTCGGCAGCAACTTCTTCGGACAGAAGATCCAGGTGAGCAGCTCCGGCAAGACGTCGGCTTCTGTCGGCCTGCAAGGCACGCTACCGGATTTCGAAAAGGCCGGGACGCAGGTGGTCGCCGAAGGTCGCTTCTTCTCGCAATTTGAAAACGACACCAATCAAAACGTTTGCGTGATTGGCGCAAAAGTCGCGGACGACTTTTTCAGGTTTGGGAGTCCCGTCGGTGACACCCTTAAGATCGGAGAGCAGGAATTTCGCGTCGTCGGCGTTCTGCAAAAGCGCGAACAGTTCTTGTTCAGCGGTGGCAGTGACGATCAGAACAATGTGATCTACATGCCCTACAACGTGGCGCGCAAACTGAAGCCAAATTCTGACGACATCTACCTGCTCGCTGTGGCCAAGCCGGGGCAAATGCAGGCTGCCATGGATCAAGTCACTGACACGTTGCGGATCCGCCGCCAGGTCCCCTTTGGCAAGCCTGACAACTTCGGCATCGAAACCACTGAGTCGCTTATCAGTTCGTTCCATGCCATCACTGGCGGGATCGCAATCGGCATGGTGGTGATCTCTTCAGTCGGTCTAATGGTCGGCGGAATAGGCGTGATGAACATCATGCTGGTCTCAGTCACCGAGCGCACGCGCGAGATCGGTGTCCGCAAAGCAATCGGCGCGCGCCGCCGGGACATCATGTGGCAATTTCTAATCGAGGCGATGACGCTGACCGGATTCGGTGGGCTCGTAGGCCTAATTATCGGCTGGCTCGGCACGCTGCTCGTCAAATTAGTTATGCCGTCGTATGTGCCTTTGTGGGCGCCCGCAGCCGGATTCATCGCCAGCGTCGGCATCGGCATGATCTTTGGATTGTGGCCGGCGTGGAAAGCTGCGCGACTCGATCCGATTGAATCGCTGCGATATGAATAAATCGCAAAGGGCAAAGAGGTAAGAGCAAAGCGACATCCTAGAGGCTTTGCCTGTGACTCTTTGCCCTTCGCTCCTTGCCCTTGGCCGCCCTCACCCAAACATACTTCCAAACACGGCCGCCGCGGCTATTCCCAATAACAGGAACAGTAGGAAGATCGTGATCGCCGTGCCCCACGCAGCACCGGAGCTGACTTTGTATCCGCCTTCGCGCAATCCCGTCGCCGTCAACCACAGGCGATAAAACGAAAGCACGCCAATCGTGGTCGCGATCACAAATATAACTGGATGG
>JAJPKD010000136.1 GCA_021323895.1 Acidobacteriota bacterium
CCCGGCGGCGCGATGACTTCAATCGGTTCCATCAAGCCCGCGCTCGCGGGCACGTCGCCGCCAATCAAGCAACGAAAGCAGTACGACACGGCCGAGACAGTGATGGCTTCGACGGCGTTGATAGAGCCAACCACCTGAGGCGACGTGCCGTGGAAATCGACGCGTGCGCGATCGCCTTTGATTTTGATCGCGACGCGAATCGGAATCTCCTGCTCGCTGATGCCATCGTCGTCGAGCGCGTCTTCCGCGCGATAGCTGCCGTCCGGGATTGCCGCGATCGCTTGTCGCATCATGCGCGCCGAATAGGAAATTAAGTGCGCGGCGTAATTCCGCGCTTCGCGTTCTCCACGCCGCTCGACGATCTCAAGCAAGCGCATCTCCCCGGTTTTGAGCGATCCGATTTGCGCTTCGAAGTCCGCGCGGCGTTCATCGCTGCTGCGCACATTGGTGAGAATCAGCTTCATCACGTCGTCGCAGACTTCGCCGCCCCGCACGATGCGAATCGGTGGAATGCGCACGCCTTCGCCATAAACGTCGGTGGCCAGTCCCATCGAGCCCGGCGTCGCGCCACCAATGTCGGCGTGATGCGCGCGGTTGGCTACGTAGAATAGAGGGTGTTGGGATTTGGGTGTAGGGTGTCGCAGTTTCTTTTTTGCTGCTTTCTGCGTTCTGCCTTCTGCCTTCTCGGCAAAAACTCCCATCACCAAAGTCACATCCGGCAGGTGCGTCCCTCCGGCGAATGGATCGTTGAGAGCAACCACATCACCGGGTCCGATCTTGATCGCGCGCAGCGCCGCGGCCACGGCCATCGGCATCGATCCGAGATGCACCGGCATGTGGTCGCCCTGGGCAATGACTCGTCCTGCGGAATCAAAAACGGCGCAAGAATAATCGCGACGCTCTTTGATGTTCGGCGAGAACGAAGTGCGGCGCAGCGTCACACCCATCTCTTCCGCAACTGAGGTGTACAGCGCGCGATAAATTTCGAGTGTAGTTGGATCCAACTTGCTCATCTCAGTCAGGACAAAATCTGATGCAAGACCTCAGGGTCCGGAAGAGGCGCTGCGCCCGCTCGCAAATCCAAACAAGTAGTGACGCGGGGGCGAGCTCCCTTCCTGACCCGTGAGGTTATGTAACTTGAACCATCAAATTCCCATGTTTATCCACAACAACTTTTGCTCCGGCCGGCACGAGCGTCGTCGCCGAATATTCCGTGACAATGCACGGAGTGTCCAGGCGCGCGCCGGCGATGAGTTCTTCGCGTCGATAGACCGCGGCTTTCACTTTGTTTCGATCAAAATAGGTTTCCGCGATTCCGTGCGGCTTGATCCGTTTGGCTGCGACTTGAGTTGATCGCATCTTTATCTTCTCGACCACTCCAGATGAGCGCACTCGCGCGCTGACGATTTCGACCGCATTCTTCGGTTGCGCATAGCCGTAGCGCGCCCGATGTGCCCGATGAAACGCAGTCGCGATGTTACCGCTCGTCTGCTTGATCGAAAGCTCGAACGATTGTCCTTTGTAGCGAACGGCCAGCGAACGCTCGTGTCTCTGCTGCAATTCAGCGAATCCTTCACGCCGCAGCGTCGCGCGCGCCTGTTGTTCCATCTCACGGAAAATCGGTTCGAGACTCGCATCAACGTCCGCGCTGGCTTCAATCATCACGGTGCGACTCTGCTCTTTGATTACGTCCGCGACCAGAACGCCGAGGGCCGAGAGCGCACCGGGCGACGGCGGTACCAGCACGTGCGGAATACGGAGAGCCCGAGCCAAGGCAACGGCATGCAAACCGCCGGCGCCACCGAACGGCACCAGCGCAAAGTCGCGCGCATCGTGGCCGCGTTCGATCGAGATGTGACGCAGCGCGCGCTCCATGTTCGCGGTGACGACATCGAGGACCCCGTGTGCGGCTTCGATCGGCGTCACGTTGCGCTGCGCGGCGGCGCTCATTTCGCTCGCGAGTTTTGTCAGTGCGGCGCGCGCGCGTCGCTCGTTCAACTTGAATTCGCCGTTCAGCAAGGCAGCGCCCGGAAAATGGCCCAGCACCGCGTGCGCATCAGTCACAGTCGGGAGGAGCGATCGGCCATAACACGCCGGCCCGGGCGAAGCGCCCGCCGACTCAGGCCCGACGCGCAGCGAACCGCCTTCATCGACGCGCGCGATCGATCCGCCGCCCGCGCCAACCGTGTGAATGTCCATCATGGGAATCGCAACCGGCACACCTGCAACGATTGATTCATTCGTCAGGCGCATTCCTTCGCGATCGCACAGCGCGACGTCGGTCGATGTGCCGCCCATGTCGAACGTGATGATCGTCGATACGCAGGCTGCGCGTGATGCGCGCATCGCGCCGACAACGCCACCGGCGGGACCGGAGAGGATCGTGCGCACCGGTTCATTCGCCGCAGCTTCTGCCGAGATGCTGCCGCCAGACGATTGCATGACGCGAAGATTGAGGCTTGAGGCTTGAGACTTGAGACTTGTTCGCGTCTTCGACAAACGCGAGAGATACCTGCCCATCAAAGGCTGTAGATAAGCGTTCACGGCGACCGTCGAAGTGCGTTCGTACTCGCGATATTCGGGCAAGATTTGCGAAGAGACCGAAAGCGGCACATCCAATTTTGCCAGCGCCTTAGCGATCTTTTTTTCGTGTTGCGGATGCAGAAACGAAAATAGCAGCGAGATCGCGATCGACTCGCAGTTCGCGCGGAGTAGCTTTTCGATCAGCTCTTCGACTTCGCTATCGCGCAGTGGTTCGAGAATTTCGCGCGTCGCCGTCACTCGTGCATTGATTCCGAATCGCAGCTCGCGCGGCACGAGCGGAAGCGGCTTGACCGCGTTCAAGTTATAGAGTTCGGGCCGCGCCTGGCGCCCGATTTCGATCACATCTTCGAAACCCGCAGTCGTCACCAGCGCGGTGCGCGCACCGCGGCGTTGCAGCAAAGCATTCGTCCCGACAGTCGTGCCGTGAACTACTTCGATCGAACTCACGGGCACGCCTGATTCATCAGCCACGCGTCGCAGACCGTCACTGATCGCGCGCGAAGGATCATCCGGCGTCGAGGCAACTTTGAAGATTCGCAGATCACCGTCGCTTTGATAGACAAAGCCGGTAAACGTGCCGCCAGTATCAACGCCTACGCGCACCGCATCATTCTTCTTTTTAGCTGTCGTCACGGATTGAAGTCGCCGAGGAGAACCCGCCCCCTACCGCAGGCGGTTCTGACAAGAGCAGCCAACTATAGACACTGCCGAAATCGTTGACAAGAACAATCAACAGCTATATAAGCGCCGCTATTCACACCGTTTGACAGATTGGAGAAGCCATGAAGAGAGATTCCGAAAGACTAGCTTTGTTCGCGTTCATTTTGCTGTTCGCTTTCGTCATCGGATGCAAGATGAGCAGCACGACGAATTCCAACAACTCAAACTCAAACTCGAACTCAAACAATCAATCGAAGAACTCGAACAGCACGTCATCAACTACGAAGCCTAATACACCTCCGCCGAACATCGCGGGCAAGTACAACATCACCGGCAGCAATCCGACCGGTAGCAACTACAAAGGCACGCTGGAAGTAATCGCCCACGGCGATGTCTATCAATTTCGCTGGAATGCCGGCGCGCAGTATGACGGTGTCGGAATTCAAAACGGAAACATCGTCGCAGTTTCTTACACCACCGGCGAGAATGGCCAAGGCTGTGGCGTAGTCGATTACGACATCAAGGGCGACGGCGCGCTCGAAGGCAAGTGGGGTTATTGGGGCGTCAACGAGGCCGGCACCGAGAGCGCGACGCGCACCAGCGGTTCAAGTCTCGAAGGCGAGTATGACGCTACGGGCAAGAATCCGAACGGCAAAGAATACAAAGCGAAGCTGACGGTCGAGCCTGCCGGCAATCTCTATAGATTTGTCTGGAGCAACAACACTGACGGAGTCGGGATCAAGCGTGGCAGCAACGTTGCGGTCGGCATCGGCGGCAATCGTTGCGGCTTCGTCACGTACGAAGTGCAATCGGACGGCGCGCTCGATGGAATTTGGGGCGGCGGCGGCAGCGATAAGACCGGAACGGAGAGAGCAGTGAAGCAATAAAGCATTGCAAATTGAAAAGTGAAAAATGCAAATTGATGACTGAAGACTGAAAGTATTCAATTTCAAGCGAAAGGAACTCCCACATGAACTCTGAAAAATTGTCGGAGCGATCCCCGAGCATTGGATGGGCGAACTGCTCGATGAGTGTAATCAACTATGCAACATAATTGGGAGATCGATAGTGACCGCGAGACGTAACCATCCGCGAACCGGGAAATCTGCGACACACGCCGGAGTTCGTCACACGTAATTTGCAGTTTTCATTTTTCATTTTTCAATTTTCACTGCTTTATACGCCAGGACGCTCTACGCATCTGGATTCAGCTGACTTGCGCGCCGCATCCAGAACTTGCTGCGTACGATAGCCATCCGCGAACGTCGCCGCGCCATCCACTGTTGTCCGACCTTCGCGCACAGCGTCGATGATCTTCTGCGAGAAGACAGTGAAGCCGCGCGCCCAGCCGCTATCACGCAGACCCGGAGCGATTGTGATTTGATCAGTTTCGACGCGACGCCACTTACCTTCACCAACGTCTGATTGCCATAAGTCGCCGTTCTCTTCGATCATCAGCGCGCCGCGCGAGCCAAAGATTTCCTGACGATGTTCCGGCTTCCCTGCTTCAACCATCGACAACGAAACATTTCCAGTCGCTCCGTCAGTCAGTTCGCTGTCCGCGAATCGCAAAAGCATGTTGGCTTCGTCATCTGTAGTTACTTCGCGCAACTCTCCGGCGTCGTCCTTACGTTGATGCACGTGGGTCGCCAGATTGCACGACACTTCAGAGACTTCTGAGGCTAACAGCCAGCGAAAGCCATCAATCACGTGCGAGCCAATGGCGCCGAGTGTGCCGCCGCCTTTCTTGATGTCCGACCACCAGGTCCACGGCCGATCAACGTCGGCGCGTGAATCCGATCGAAATGTCAGTTGCACATGCTTAATTCTCCCGAGGTCGCCACGTCGCATGATTTCGCGCGCTTTGATTCGTCCGGGCAGAAACCGCAGCTCGTGATCGATCAGCGCCAGCACGCCTTGGTCATGTGCGCGATCGGTCATGCGCCGCGCTTCGTCGGCGTTCATGGCCATTGGCTTTTCGCAAAGCACATGCTTGCCGTGATCGAGCGCCGCCAGGGCCATGTCGCAATGCGTGACTACCGGCGTGACGATGCTTACGAGGTCAACATCCTCGCGCGAGACCACTCCGCGCCAATCGTCTTCAATGTGCTCGATGCCAAATTCGCGCGCGACGGCTTCGGCATTTTCACGATGGCCGCTGGCGATCGAAACCAGCCGCGCACCGTGGCAGTTCTTGAACGCCGGAAGCTGGGTTGAACGCGCGAACCCCGTCCCGATAATTCCGATGCGAACTTCATGTTTGCTCACATCGAAATTATGGGCGCGGTGAACGCGCGCTGTCCATCTATTTAGATTGAATTTCTGTGGAAATTTCCTGCGCTCAGGCCGCCACCGGCACCGCTCGATTCGCTCGTTCGCGCTGAAACACCTCACGCGCTGACGCGAAGGCCGCATCCAGTTTCGCCAATAGATCCACCAACTTCACAGACCCGATCTGCTCCTGTTCGATTTCCTGGCAAATTCCGCCGATGTCTCGCGCGCCGATCGTCAGACTGCTTCCTTTCAGCGCGTGCGCCGTCTGTTTGAGAAGCTGCGGCTTCTTTGTTTCGATCGCGTTCTTGATCTCTGAAATATGACTCGTCGTGTTTTCTAAGAAGAGATCAATCAATTCGACTACCAAATTGTCGTCGCTATCGCGCGTTCCTGCCAGATCATCGAGGATTGAAAGATCGACTGCCTGATTCACAGCCGGGTTGTCATCATTAGCCTCGCTGGCCGATTGGCGCGCGGCCCAATTTGAGAGACTCTTGCGAGATGTGCACGAAGCCGTCTCTTCCTGCAGCCGTTTACCGATCGAGCTGTCATTCAACATCATGCGCAGCGTTTGCTGAAGCCTTTGTTTGGTGAATGGCTTCGGCAAGACGATCGTCGCACCCGCGCTGAAGCACGCAGTGATGGCGTTGATGGCAGTTTCTGCCGTGATGATCAGCACGGGAATTTTCATCAAGCGCTTTTCAGTTCGCATGTAGCGAATCAAGTCCGGTCCCTCGAGATAAGGCATCGACAGGTCAAGGACGGCGCCGACGAAATCAGCGTCGTCCTTCATGATGCGAAAGGCAGCACGTCCATCGCTTATCGACACAACAGTGTAATGATCGCTTTCCAGGATCGTGGTCAGCCAATGCCTAACCACTGGATCGTCGTCGGCGATTAGAACGCGACGAATAGCTTTATTGCCGAGTGATTGCATCATGATTTCTCGTTCATATCGGAAGGACAGAATGGCCTGAAGCGAAGCGGCCTGCCGCGCTCGCTGCGTCTGCATCAATCAAGAAACGTGCCAACTGATCCGTCGCGCGTGAGATGGATTCGCATCGAGACTTTCGCTCGAAATGGCGACGCGGCACGCGATGTGCCGACTAACCGATAACTTCGTCGCTCGACATTTGAGCGGCGATTTGAGTTGCATTTCGGCTCGTCACGTTCCATTTCGCCGGGGCAAATCGCCCTGGCCTCTCGCTGCTGCATTTGCCCCGGTCTCCGACTATGAAAACTAAACGAGACTTTACCTCGACTTACACACATTTGGTTCTCCTGGCAAGGTTCAGCGCCTTGGTCGCAATCGCCGTCGGCTTCCTGGTGCTCGTCGGCTGGGCTTTGGACATCGCCATTTTGAAGAGCGTCCTGCCGGGAAAGATCGGCATGCGGCCGAGCACCGCCATCTGCTTCATCTGTTCCGGCGTTGCGTTGGGGCTGCTGGCTGGCGACGGCGAGCCGTCGGCGTTAACGAAGACTCGCAAGTTTCTGTCGCGGGTTCTTTCTGGCTTTGTGATCTTGGGTGGATTGGCGAGTCTTGTCGAATATTTTTTTGAGGTCGATCTGAGATTTGATTCAGTGTTGTTCCGAACTGCGCTGCTCGCAGAGGGCCACGGCGCTTCCGCCGGACGCATGGCGGGAGCGACCGCGTTCGGATTCATTCTCCTGGGAAGCGCGTTTTTCTTTCGCGACGTGGCGCGTCCAGCAATCAGAAACCTGGCTGAGACCGCCTCTTTCCTTACAATATTTATCGGTCTCGTATCGTTGATCGGATACGTGTACAAAACGGCATCGCTCTATGATCTTCAGGGCTTTGGCTCTATCGCCGTCCATACCGCAGCGCTTTTCTGCATTCTCGGTCTTGGTTTGCTCGCGGCCCGTCCTGGCTCAGGAAGCATCGCGCAAATCGCCACCTCTCTCGTGGGAGGGCGTCTCGCGCAAAGACTGCTGCCGCTCGCTATTTTCATCCCTTTTGCCACCGGCTTTGTTCGGCTCAAAGGACAAGAACTTGGTCTTTATGGAACTGAGGTCGGCGCAGCGATTTTTGCGGTCATCAACATAGCGGTTTTCAGTCTGCTGATTTGGTTTTCGGCGCGCGCCCTAAATCGCATCGACATTAAGCAGCGCAGTGTTGCGGATCGCCTGCGTGCAGGTGAAGCGCGTTATCGCCAGTTGGCCGTTTCTCTCGGCGAAACACGCAATGAACTCGAGATGCGAGTCGTCGAGCGCACGGCTGATTTGGTGGCAGCCAACGCGGAGTTGACGCGCCAGATTTCTGAACGCGATCGAATGGAGAAGATCGCGCGCGAGAGCGAAGAACGGCTGCGCGATTTGTTCGACAATGCGAATGATCTAATCCAGAGCATCGCAATGGACGGATCTATTCTGTTCGTTAACCGTGCCTGGCGCGAGACGCTCGGCTACACAGAAGATGAGATTAAGACGCTCAACGTCTTTGATGTAATTCATCCAGACAGCCACGAGCACTGCCGGGAGTTATTCGCGCGCATTCAGCAGGGCGAATCGATCGGTTTTGTCGAAGCGAAATTCATCACCAAAGATCGTCGCGCGATTCACCTTGAAGGCAACTCCAACGTGGTCATCAAAGATGGCAAGCCCTGCGCGACACGGGCGATCTATCGGGATGTTACCAACAGCAAACGGGCCGAGGAGGCCCTGCGCCAATCGGAATCGAAATTCCGCTCGGTGATGCAGTCAGCCAATGACGCCATCGTGGCCATTAATAGCCAGGGTCTGGTGATCTCATGGAACAAAGGCGCTCATCGCATCTTCGGTTACACGGAAGAAGAGATGCTGGGTCAGCCGCTGAACCTACTCATGCCCGAAGCAAGTCGCGTGGCACATCAAACCGGACTTGAACGTCATGGCAGGACAGGCGAAGCACATGTCATAGGGAAAACCGTCGAACTGAACGGAGTGAGAAAAGGCGGAGAAGAATTCCCGATTGAGCTTTCGCTTTCGACTTGGAAATCAGGAACGGAAGTTTTCTACAGCGGTGTACTGCGCGACATATCCGAACGCCGCCAACTGTCGGAGCGCCTCAAACTTCAGAGCGCGGCCCTCGAATCGACCGCCAACGGTGTCGCCATCGTCTCGCGCGACGGCATCATCCAGTGGATCAATCCAGCGTTCACCAGTCTCACGGGATATGAGGCCAGCGAGGCAGTTGGACAAAATCCGAGAGTGCTGAAATCCGGCAAACATCCGCGGGAGTTCTATCAGCAACTGTGGGCCACCATCACGAGCGGAAATGTATGGCATGGCGAACTGGCCAATCGACGTAAAGACGGCAGCCTGTACGAGGAAGAGATGACGATCACGCCGGTGTTCGATACCAACGGGCAGATCACCTCGTTTGTCGCGATTAAGCAGGACATTACGGCGCGCAAACGCGCGGAACTTGAGCATCAGGTCGTATCTGAGATTGTCCAGAGTGTGATCACAACCTCAAACCTCGAGGAGGTGTTTGCTCTTACTCACCGCCTCATCAGCCAGTGCCTTTACGCCGAGAATTGTTTTATCACGCTGCACGACGACGCGACGGGAATGATGGATTACCCGTATTGGGTGGATCAGCGAGACGGCGTTCCCGCGCCGCGTCCGGCAGGTGGAGGCTTTGCAGGTCATGTGCTAACCACGGG
>JAJPKD010000147.1 GCA_021323895.1 Acidobacteriota bacterium
GCCGCAACTTCGCCGCGCTTTTCATAGAAGGCCTGGAGTTGATTCAAGTTAATCGTTTCGATGTCGCCGCCAATGCTGCCTTCGCTGAACGTGAGAGCCATCCAGGGTTCGAAATGCGTGATTACCTTTGGCTTTACTTCCGTATGGTTCGCCAAATAGAAGTTCAATCCGTCGGCCCACGCATCCATCAGAGCTTTCAACCATGCCGGACTCGATTCGTATTTCGCTTTCATGTCGGCCGGATCGACGAAGATTTTCATGCGCAGATCGCGCCAGATTGCTGATTCGCCTTCAGTCTCAGCCGCGCGGCCCATCGAATTGATGTAGTTGGTCTCGACGCGATTGAAGTCGTCTTCAGCCTGCGCATAGATCATGCCGAACACCGCGTCGGCATCAGTCTTTCCGTGAACGTGCGCAATGCCCCAATCGTCGCGCGTGATCGTGACGTTGCGCGCGCGTTGCTGCCAGCGCTGTTGCTCAGAAGTTTGCGCGTAAACTGCGGACGCAAGCAATGCGATTAAGAGCAGAAGTGGAAGACGACAGACGAGCTTCTTCATTATGAGCCGCCTGGGGAATAGCGTTGGATGAATTGACGATCGATTAGCCAACGTAAGAGAGCGCCGTTAGGCGCGCGATATTTATAGCACCAAGCTATAGAAAAATCTTTGCCGAGAAAGAGCGAAACGAGTTTCGCTCCTTCTCGGCAGAATTCAGTGGGGCCACGTGCTCTACAAATATTTCGCCGCTACGCGGCTGACGCTTCGGATCTATCTCGGACTGATTGGTCGCAGCTTAAATCTTCCAAAGGCGACGAAGATGAGAAGTAAACACGTCACCAACGGCACCAGAGCCAATCCTTTCATCGGCCCCATCAACGTAATTACAGTCGCGCCCGCGACAATGATCGCGAGACCCACGGCGGCGAGTGGCGTCAATCCCGGCTTGATGCGCAGCAGCGCCGGCAGAATCAAGCCAATACCGCCGAGTACCTCGCAGACGCCGATGAAGTGTAGAAACCATCCCGGCCAAGCGACCGGTGATTGCGCATTCATCTCAGCGACCGTCATCATGAATTTCGTCGAGCCGCTGAAGAGAAACAGCAGCCCCAGCAGAATCTGAAATATCCAAAGCAGTATGTTCACAAGCTTCGCTCCTCGCCCTAACCCTCGCCCAGAAGGGGAGGGGGAACTCATTTCGCCGTTCCTTCGGCAACGGTCTTCATTTGCGCCAAACCTTTCTCGAAATCCGTGCCGACCATTTTGTCCATGTCCATGAACATCATTATCGCCTTGGCGATGAAATTCTTCTCGCCCACCATGGTCCACTTCACATTCGTCTGATTGCCCTGTGGCGTGAAGGTGAAGTCGGTGGCGTTCGTCGCAGCCCATGGTTTGATGAATTCGAGCTTGATCTTAATGAGATCGCTTGGGTGACTCTCGGTGATCGTCATGCGGCCTTCGCCGACTTGATCGTTGCCGACCCAGCTATAGACCGCTCCGTTGCCGGCTGCGGCGCCTGAGAATTCCTTCTTCATGTTCGGATCGAGTTTTTCCCAGGGCGACCACGCTTGCCATTTGTGAAAGTCGTTCACTTGGGCGAACACCGCTGGCGCCGGCGCGTTGATCGTCGCTGACCGTTCGACAGTATAGCGAGCCGGTTGCATGGCGACGACGACACAGAAGATGGCGATGATGAGCACAATCGCGACGATGCCGTATAGCAGGATTTTCTTGATCATTTCGGGGGTCTCCTTGTTTGAGCGAGTTAAGCTGGCACTGTTTAGCGCGGCGCATCTTATCAGCGGCTGCGTACGTCGTCTATCGGCTCGACGAGCCTTTCTTTTTCCGTTCGGCCGCTTCGTTCAATTTAATTCTGGTTTTGACCATCTTTTTGATCAAGGAAGAGGACAAAGGCTTGTCGGGAGTGAATCGCACTGTGCCTTTTGATGTGGCAAAAGATTTCAGTTCTTCTTGATGCACCTCAGTCGGACCAGCGCCGGGAAAAAAGCTGCAATGTTCCGCGAACGCCGCGTATGAAACCAACATGCGCCCGTTAAGTTGGAATGTTGGAATCTGGTAGCTGATGATTTCTTCGGCAGTCGGCGCAACTGACTTAATTGTGCGTCGCAGTTGTTCGAGAGCTTTCCGTTGGGTTGCCGACACGCGCGACAGATAATCATCAACATCGCGCGGGGTATTGGTTTTCGTCGTTCGCTTCATCGGGTCTCCTTTCGCCGCGTCGCTCAGGTCATGAAGGCTGCTGATAAAGTCCGGTTAGGTTGTCAGAAGCCCGCGCGTAAGCAGGGCCAGGTTCGCCAAAACGCTTGCGTCGATGAACGAGCCCACGGTCGCGCTTCTGGTCTCCTACTTTTACTTCTGATTTGCGGCTTCCTCAATTTTAGCGATGTCGATCTTTCTCATTTGCATCATTGCCTGCATGGCCCGCTGACTCTTTCCTAAATCGTCACTCTGAACTAACTCCAGCAAGCGAGAGGGAGTAACCTGCCACGACAAACCATACTTGTCTTTTAGCCATCCGCACATACTCTCTTGACCGCCGTCGGCCGTCAGCTTTTCCCAGTAGTAATCAACTTCGTCCTGTGACTCGCAACTAATGACGAACGAAACGGATTCGTTGAATTTGAATTGCGGGCCGCCGTTTAGCGCCGTGAATTTTTGGCCATCGATCTCAAACTCGGCCACCATCACCGAGCCCTTTGGTCCGGGCCCGCGGTCACCGTACCGACTTACCTTCGTCACTCGCGAGTTTTCAAAAATCGAACAGTAAAAATTCGCCGCCTCTTCGGCCTGGCCGTCATACCACAGCATTGGAAAGATTCGTTGATTTAGTTTCGCCACTGCATGCTCCTCTCATTTTTTGCTCCTTTAGAATTTCGTTTTTGCCTTTCATTGGTTAGTCGATTGAGCCAGCGCCAGATCGACATCTGTCGAGCGAAGAAAGTTAGGACGCGTGTTTACTTCGACAAGAACAGATGCGTTGCGCGTTCGCCAGCAACTTGCCTATTGCATCGATAGCCCAAAGCGCGCAGGTCAAGATCGCGAAACAGATGTTCTCCGGAACCAAGCAACACCGGGCTGATCGCCAGGTGCAACTCATCGATCAGCTTGGCGGCCAGGAACTGTCGAATCGTTGAGACACCGCCACCAATGCGAACATCGCGGCCATTTGCAGCCGCGATTGCCTGATCCAAAGCGGAACGAATGCCTTCAGTCACAAAGTGAAACTCAGTTCCTCCCGCCATCTTCAGCGGTGCACGGGCATGATGCGTCAAGACAAAGACCGGCGTGTGATACGGCGGTTCGTCACCCCACCAGCCTTTCCAACTGTCGTCGGGCCAGGGACCGCGAACGGGTCCAAACATGTTCCGTCCGAGAATCCAGGCGCCGATACCTGCAAAGCCTTGCTCCGCAATCTCGTTATCGATGCCAGTTTCACCGTCAGCCTGTCCGTGCATCTGTCGCCACGCACGAGTGTTGAGAAACCAATCCATCAACTCCGGACCATTCACGCCGAGTGGATTCTGCAAATCCTGATTCGGTCCGGCGCCGTAACCATCAATAGAAATCGCGAAACTCTGTACACGAACTCTTGACATCGCCTAACTCCTCACATCTTGCCTTTTGTCTGCCACAAGCCCAGGGCCGCGCCAGTAGGATCCTGAATGATGCTCAACCACCCCATGTCGGGAACTTCGATTGAATCCTTCACGATCTTTGCTCCCAGCGATGCAGCTTTTTTCGTCGCCGCGCCGATGTCGTCAACCAGCACATAGGCCAGCCAAAACGAGGGCACGCCCGGCATCGGGTTCTTCAACAAACCGCCGCCGGTTCCGTCGCCGACCTTGACTATGGTGTATGTCCCGCTCGGACCCATCTGCATATCTTCGAGTTCCCAGTCGAACAAGTTGCTGTAGAAAGTTTTCGCTTTATCAACGTCGGTCGTATTCAATTCAACGTGCACAAATGGATTTGCCATGATTCCTCCTAATCACTTTCCGGCAGGCCCGGGATTTCCATCACCGGCCTGATTTCGATAGTTCCATATTTCACCGGGGGCACACGCTCTGCAATATCGATCGCTTCATGGAGATCGTTCGCCTCGATAACGTAATAACCGCCGAGCTGCTCACGCGTTTCCGCAAACGGGCCATCAGTCACGATTCGTTTGCCGTCGCGCACGCGCACGCTCGTTGCGGTGCTGACTGAATGCAGCGGTCCCGCGCCCAGGTACTGACCTGTTTTGTTCAAGTCCTGCGTAAGCTGTGCTGATTCGACGTAGCACTGCTCGCGTTCTTCGTCAGTCATCGCCTGCTCATTCATGTAAACGAGAAGCATGTATTTCATTTCGGATCTCCGTTTGTCTCTTAATTGTTATGCCGACTTGGCCGCATTCGCCGTCACCACAGGTCGTACTTCAATCGCGCCCATGCGCGCCGACGGAATTCGCGCGGCAATCGACTTTGCTTCGTCGTCGCTGGCCGCTTCGATAAAGAAGAATCCGCCAAGTTGTTCGCGCGTTTCGGCGAATGGCCCGTCGGTAACCAACGGTTTGCCGTTTCTCAATCTAACGGTTTGACCTGTTTCACTCGGCTGCAACTGGTCGCCGACCAAATATATGCCTTTCGCCTGAAGCTCCTGGATCAGCTCTCGATATTCCTTATAGATCTCCTGCTTCTCGGCTTCGGTCCGCGCACCCCAAGTCTGCTCATCGTGGTAAATCAACAACATGTATTTCATTTTCGTCCTCCTATACCTTAGTCGAGCGGCCGCCGCCGAAATCGACACCTAGCGCATAAATTTTTTATGATTCGAATTTAAGTTTGTCACAAATGACGATTTCCACGGTAAATGCGACGGTTGAGGCAGTATATCGTGCCGATTGGGGCCGCATCGTCGCGACTCTAATTCGCTCATTCGGCGATTTCGACCTGGCGGAAGAATCGGCGCAGGAAGCCTTCGCGGCCGCGACCGATCAATGGTCGCGCGAAGGCGTGCCGAATTCTCCCGCAGCGTGGATCATCCAGGCAGCGAAACATAAAGCCATCGATCGGCTGCGACGACAATCTCGGTTTCAGGAAAAAATCGAATCGTACGCGTTCGAAATAGATTCAACAACTGAGCAGCCCGATCCCTTCCCTGATGAAATTCCTGATGATCGTCTGCGACTGATCTTCACCTGTTGTCACCCGGCGTTGGCGCCTGAGGCCCAAGTTGCTTTGACCTTGCGCACGCTTTGCGGCTTGCAGACTGAAGAGATCGCGCGCGCGTTTCTTGTTCCGGTGCCAACGATGGCGCAGCGGCTGGTGCGCGCGGAAAAGAAGATTCGCGACGCGGGCATTCCCTACAAAGTCCCTGAGACCACCGAAATTCCCGAGCGGCTCGCTTCAGTGCTAACGGTAATCTATCTGGTCTTCAACGAAGGCTACGCATCAACGAGTGGTGAACTGGTCAGGAGCGATCTTTGCGCGGAAGCGATCCGGCTCGGGCGAACGGTGCGCATGCTGTTAGCGCCCTATCCGCCAGCCGAAGTGACGGGACTACTCGCGCTGATGCTTTTGCACGACTCGCGTCGCGATGCGCGCGTTGACGAAGCCGGTGATTTGGTTGTTCTCGAAGAGCAGGATCGAAGCCTTTGGAACCGGAATCAGATTGCCGAAGCATTACCGCTAGTGCGTCAGGCTTTGATTTCGCCCGGAGTGGGGCCTTTCACTTTGCAAGCCGCGATTGCCGCGGAACATTGCCGCGTAGCTCGCGCTGAAGAAACCGACTGGAATCAGATCGTCTCTTTTTATGATCGACTGGCGCGTCTTCAGCCATCGCCGATCGTTTCGCTGAATCGCGCGGTAGCAGTCGCCATGGCTGAAGGAGAAGAGCGCGGACTGGAGTTGATCGACGAGATTGCCGCCTCCGGCGAACTCGATGAATATCATCTGTTACATGCAGCGCGCGCGGACGTGCTGCGCCGGATGGGCTCGCATAACGAGGCTGCGATGAATTACCAGCGCGCACTCGAGCTGGTGACTAATGATAGCGAGCGGAGATTTCTTGAGAGGCGCTTACGCGAGGTAAACCGCGCTTCGGCTTCAAGCGCGTGAACCAGATGCCGCGACTAACTCCACTGAGTGATCCAACTCGCAAATGAAAGCCAGGCGTGAGTCGTGCCGAGTGGCACTCGCACGATATGTGAAATCACCAGCAGCGCTCCACCCAGAATCGTTGCGCGATGCGGACGGCCGCGCGTGACGATGTCAAAAATGAGCATCGGCAAGAGGAGCAAATCCGGAATGCCGAAGAAAACCAACGGCCCACCCTGCTCAAAGAAGCTTCCCGGAAAGCGTGCGACGGCGGCCGGCATCAACGTAATGGTCGCGATTACCATCAGGCGCTTGTGAATGTCGATGCGGTTGCGATAGATGATCGCCGCAGCCACCAATATCCCAAACACCAAAACGTCGCCCAGTGGAATCGTGAGGAACGTTAGCCCCGAAGAAAATCCCGGTGGCGGCGCAACCAGCTTTGCGCGCACGATTCCGGTGATGGTTCCGACGATGACCATCAGCGCCGCGAGCACACCTCCGGCGACGCCAACCTTGCGATGAATTCGCGTGCGCTTAGACGCAACCAGAGAAGTCTGAATCAGGAAGAGCGCAATCCACGACGTGAAGAGAGAACCATGCAAGATCAACAAAGGCACCAGTGGCGGCGCCTGCGTGTGGAAATATGGTCTGAGAAACCACGTGCGCGAGAAGCCGACGAACACGATGACGAGAAACACGCCGGACATCACCGTGTAAAACGCGCGCTCGCGAAACTTCGTGCCGGTACGTTGATCGAAAGTCTCAGCTAGAGTTGCCAAGGGGGAAATTATCTCCTTCTCGTTTATTAATATGTTTTGCTTAAGCCCAACTGAATCCGTGCTTCGAGAGAGGCAGCGAGCGGACCCGCTTTCTCGTCACAGCGAAGATCGCATTGCAGACGGCCGGCAAGAGCGGTGGCAACGCGGGCTCACCTAATCCCGTCGGCGGGAAATCAGTCTTCAGGAAATGCACTTCGATTGTGGGCGGGGCTTCTGAAATGCGCAGCGGTGTAAACCCGTCAAAGTTTGTTTCCACTGCGCGTCCGTTCTTGATCGTGATTTCGTTCATGAGGTGAGTCATGCCTTCGATGATCGACCCCTGCACCTGATTGACGGCGTTCAGCGGATTCACGACCTGGCTGCCGATGTCGGCCGCGACCCAAACTTTGTTGACCTTGATTTTGTTGGAGGCATCGACGCTAACTTCAGCAACTTCGGCAAAGTAGCCCGAGTGACTGAAATGAAACGCGACGCCTTCGCCCGTGCCTTTCGGCAGATTCCGTTTGCCCCAACTTGATTTCGCCGCGACAAGTTCCAGGACGCCGCGCATGCGTTTCGCATTGAACGGCGCGCCGAGTCCGCCGGTTGGTGGAGGATTCTGTCCCGCCGCGGGAGCGGGCAAGGGAATTGGTGTGGCATCCAGAATTGAGTAGCGAAACTCAACTGGATCTTTTCCCGCGGCCAGTGCGAGTTCATCGATGAACGATTCCATCACGAACGAGATGCCGTTGCTCCCGGGCGCGCGCAGCGCGCCGGTCGGTACGCCTGATGGCATCACCGAAACGTCGATCGCGAAGTTCGGAACAAATCGCGACGGAAACTCGAGCGCGCCCATTCCCGCGCTGCCCGCGAATCTGTCGCCGGAACCGAAACTAACAAAATGATCGCGCCACGCGATCAACTTGCCATTCGCATCGACGGCACCTTTCAGAAAATGAAAGCCCGCGGGACGATAGAAGTCGTGGGTCATGTCATCTTCGCGCGTCCACAGAAGTTTCACCGGCACGCCGATCTGTTTGGCGATCGCCGCGGCCTCGACTACATAGTCGTTACTCAAACGTCGCCCAAACCCGCCGCCAATGCGTGTCAGATGAAGTTTGATATCCGTAGGCGCGATTCCCAGAGTTCGCGAAACTAAGTTTACTGCGCCCGCCGGCGTCTGTGACGGCGCCCAAATTTCGAGCTTGCCGTCTTTGAAATGCGCCGTGCAGTTTTGCGGCTCCATCGGCGCGTGTGCGATGAAGGGATACGCGTACGCCGCTTCAACAACTTTCGCTGCGCTCTTGAATGCCGCTTCGACATCACCGTCAGTGCGGAGCGAACGTTGCGGCTTCTCTTTCGAGAGTGCTTCGGCTTGAGTTGCAAAGCCGGCACTGCTTTGTGAAGCCGTCGTACCTTCGTCCCATTTCACTTCGAGCTTGTCGCGTGCAGACTTTGCCTGCCACCAGCGATCCGCGACGATCGCGACGCCGCTCAGCAATCCGCTTAGATCAGTTCCGCCATCGACGATGAACGCGTGCTTTACGCCGGGCATCGCCTTAATCGCATCGAGATTCGCAGACGTTGCTTTGCCGCCAAACACCGGACATTTCGTGAATGTCGCCCACAGCATCCCCGGCACCGTGAAATCAATTCCATAAAGCGGCTTGCCCGTGACGATCTTCAGATTGTCCACGCCGTGCTGTGGCGTGCCGATGACTTTGTAGTCCTTCGGATCCTTCAGCTTGACCTTTTCCAAATCGGGCGGCGGCAACGTGGCAGCTTTCTCTGCCAGCTTGCCGTAACCGATCGATCGTTTTGTGCTTGCATGAAGGACTTTGCCGGACGACGTTGTTAACTCCGCTTCCGGCACATTCCAAGTTTGCGCCGCGGCCGTGATTAGCATCGCGCGCATGGCGGCGCCAACTTGCCGCAGCGCGTTCCAACTGTTCGGCGTAGAAGTACTGCCGCCGGCCGATTGATTCGAGTATTTGGTTTGATCGAGATCGGCTTGTTCCACGCGCACATCTTTCCAGTCGACATCGAGTTCATCCGCGATTGTCATCGGAAGGGAAGTCTTCACGCCCTGACCAATCTCAGGATTCTTCCCGATGATTGTCACGATGCCATCAGACGAGATGCGAATGAACGAACTCGGAACGGGAATGACGCGCTGTTGCTGTCCCTGTGCGAACGTCAACGGTTTGAAATACAGACCGAGGAGCACGCCACCACCGGCGACCGAGCTAACTTGCAGGAACGTCCTTCTGGAGATCGATTTCGTTTTCATCATGACCTCCCCTTTCCGGCTGCCGCTTTATCAATTGCTTCGCGGATGCGCAGGTAGGTTCCGCACCGGCAGAGATTGCCGTCCATTGCTTCGCTGATTTGCGCGTCGGAGGGATTGTGATTCTGCTTGAGCAACGCCGCCGCTTGCATGATCTGGCCGACCTGACAATAGCCGCACTGCGGCACATCGACGTCCATCCAGGCCTTCTGCAACGGATGACTTCCATCAGGAGACAGACCTTCGATCGTCGTCACTTGCTTTCCGTTCACTTCCGAGATCGCCGTCACGCACGAGCGCTCGGCTTTGCCGTTGATATGCACTGTGCAGGCTCCGCAAAACGACATGCCGCATCCGAATTTCGTGCCGGGCAAATTCATCACTTCGCGAATCACCCAGAGCAGAGGCATGTCCGCAGGTACATCGACCGACACTGCTTTGCCGTTAACGGTTAGATTGAATGCCATATGAGTGCTCCTTCGGTGAGATTTTCTATATCAGAGTCCGGACAAAAGCAACCGAATGATCAGTGCGAACGAGCGACATTTTTGTAGACCACGCCACCCTTCATCACGAACACGACGCGTCGCACTGCGGTGATGTCTTTCAAAGGATCACCGTCGAGGGCGATGATGTCGGCCTGCATTCCCGGCGCGATCGAGCCGATCTGATCGGACATGCGAATGGCTTCGGCCGCCAGAGAGTTCGCCGAAACCATCGCTGTCATCGGGTCGACGCCACCGTCGCGCACGCGATCGATGAACTCTTCAGCGTTGCGACCGTGAGCACCTGCAACTGCGTCTGTGCCAAAAACGATCTTCAGTCCGGGAATCTTCGAAGCGCGTTGCACCAGTTCATGATTCAGCGAAAGGACGCGCTGCATTGCGGCGAAACCTTCTTCTGTGTAGCCCGGCGTGCCGAGATATCGATCCTTGTTTACCAGATAATTCTCGATCACTAATCCCGCCTGCGGATCGAGATATGTTCCTTTCGACGCCATTAACTTCAAATCATCGTCGGTTGCCATTGTGCCGTGCTCGATCTGCGTGCATCCGGCGTTGGTCGCCGCCCGCACTGCATCTTTGTAAGCATGAACGACGGCGCGCAACCCAACTTTCCTTGCTTCGTCACAAGCCGCGTTTAGTTGCTCCTGCGACAGAGTCATGTTGCCGCCCTGGCGAATGCTGGCCGCGGCGAAAATCTTGATTACGTCTGCGCCGGCTTCCTTTTGTTTGCGAATGAAAGCGCGAATCTGTTCCGGAGTGCCTGAACGTTCGCCTTGGCCAACCAAAGGTTCAGCCGAAGTGAGAATGCGCGAACCCGGCAATAATCCTTTATTGATAGCATCGCGCAAAGGAATGTCTGCCGGCGAGCCAATGCTCTGAACCGTCGTGAAGCCCGCCATCAAAGTCACATAAGCATTCGAGGCCGCCGCGTAGATCGCATCGGGCGTCGTGCCGCCCTGACCCGCGTTCTTTCCGTCCTTGCCGAAGACCCAGGTCAGATGCACGTGCGCATCGATCCATCCCGGCATGACCGTCAACCCGCGCAAATCGTAATCAACCGGACCGGCTTTCGCATCGATCGCGACGATTCTTGATCCTTCTATGACGATGCGCGTGTTTCGCAGGACGTGACCTCTGCCGTCAAGAACCGCAGTTGCCGAGATCACAACTCGTTTTGATTGGGCCGGAGCCGGATGTGCTGTCGTCAAACCGATGAGGATGGCGAGCGAAATTATGAACGTGAGACTACGCATTTCCTTTCTCCAGCGCTCGGGGACGTACGCTGCGTCCCTGCGCGATCGAGCCGATCCGATTGGGTTCCCGCGATTCGCCGAGATCAGGGTAAACGAGATCTCTACGGGCGCGGCGACGTTTTGATTAGGTGCCCTTCATATCACAACGTGCCGTGATCAAAAAACCGCAAATCAAATTTGGAGTTTCGTTTTCAGTTGTTGTAAAAGCTCCATATTCACCGGACGATGCGCGATCCTCGGATTGACGCCACACTTGGCTTGTTTCAGTGACGGCCAAGCTCCCGGACGCGAGCCCCAATGATGCAACGCATCGTTTCTATACTCTATGACTTCTTACTGTCGGTGGCGCGTATGTACACGCTGCCACAACTGCTGGGTTTTGGAGTCACTTCAGCGGCGGTCGTGTTTGTCTCGGTAAGGCAAAGGCGACTCGGAAGGTTTGCTCGTCGTGCCGTTCTTACAGACATCACTTACAGCGCATGGTTTGGTGTGCATGCGGCGTTCATTACTGTCCCGATGTCGCTGTGGCTGGCGAATCTGGTTTCTGGTTATGCCCCATTCCTCCGTTTGGGCTTGATCGACAACTTGCCCGCCTGGATGAGCCTTCCGTTGTTCTTCCTGGCGGCCGACTTTGTGCAGTACTGGATGCACCGTGCGATGCATCAATGGAAATGGTTGTGGACGTTCCACAAGATCCATCACTCACAGCGCGAGATTAATCCGCTGACTACCTGGCGGACGCATCCGGTTGAACTCATTTATGCGAACATCGGAGCCTTCACCGCGAGCCTGCTGATCGGAAACATCAAAGCGATCCCGCCACTGTTAGTTGGGCTCTTGGCGGCTTCGCAGTTTGCTCAACACTCGGACATAGACTGGACTTACGGTCCGTTGGGAAGGTTCATCGTCAGCCCTCGTTTTCACGCCCGGCATCACTCGGCCGAAGCAGCAGATATCAGGGTCAATTTTGGAGGACTGTTAATAATCTGGGACCTGATCTTCGGCACCGCGCGCAGAGTGCCCGAGCGCCCAACAGCCTATGGTCTGGTTGACGCCGAGAATGATTTGCCCGGATCGTTTCTGGGCCAAGTGAGCTACCCGTTGCTGGTTTTTTGGAAGAGTACCGCGAGTCTTCTGAAGGAATTCCGCCGCAATACATAGAACCTGGCGAACCGACTAACTGCCACTCGCGCCTAATTCGACAGCACCTCAAAAAAGCCTGCCCTTGGGAGCGTTAATTGATGGTCATTCGTTCCATCAGGCGGGAAATGTCTCTAAGAGCCAACAATCAAATTAGGGCTGAGGCAAATCCAAGATCCGATTCTAATCTCTAATCATTTGTAAAAAGTTGTAAAGAATCTGTGTTTGATCCTTACAGGGACGCCTCGCGAAACCTCTGCGTTTGCTTGATCGTAATTCACAGGGCGATAATTTGTTTTCCCCCGGCCTGTTCTGAAAAATGAGCGACATTCGATCACCCAAGGTGTTTCTTCCCAGACTTATTCTGGCCGCCACTTTGTGCGCTGCGCTTACGAGTTGCGCGAACAAGGCGGCGCCCAATGGTTTCGAGCGACCGCCCGCCCCGGTCACTGTCGCCGAAGCCGCAATGCAAGACGTTCCGGTTTATATCGACGCCATTGGAAAGACCGTTGCTCGCGAAACCGTAGCGATTCAACCGCAAGTCGCCGGCCGCATTCTCAAAATTCATTTCACCGACGGCGCGAATGTTCGCAAGGGCGACATCCTCTTCACGATCGATCCGCGTCCGCTTCAAGCTGCGCTGAGTGAAGCGCAGGCGAATGTCACGAAAGAAATTGCACTGAAGAAGCAAGCTGAGGCGAATCTTAATCGAGACTTGGCGATCGCGAGATGGAATGCTGTCCAGGTCAAACGGTACGCGAAGTTGGTTGAGGCAGGGGTAGTGCCGCGTGAACAGTACGAGCAGTTGGTTGCGACCGCCGATTCTTCGAATGCCACGGTCGAAGCCGATCGGGCGGCGGTGCATAGCGCCGACGAATCGATCAAAGCGGACAACGCTGCGGTCGAAAAAGCCAAAGTCGATCTCAGTTACTGCTACATACATTCGCCGATCGATGGACGCGCGGGACAGCGTCTGGTTGATATCGGAAATGTAGTGAACCCTGGTAGCGCCGGTGGAAACAACGCAAGCAGCAACACGACTGCCACCGGACCACCAAGCAATGCTTTGCTGGTGATTGAACGCTTGGATCCGATCTACGCGGACTTTACGATTTCGCAAAACGATTTGAGCAAGGTGCAGGAACAGATGCACGCGGGCTCGCTCAAGACTGAAGTGCGTTTGCCGGATGCGACTGATCCCATTGCGGGGACGCTCACGTTTCTCGACAACTCAGTTCAGAACCAAACAGGTCAGGTGAACTTACGTGCGACGGTTCCCAACTCAGATCGAAGGTTTTGGCCCGGGCGATTTGTGAATATTCGTCTGGTGCTGAATACGATTCGCGGCGCGGTGTTGGTACCGGCGACTGCGCCGCAACTGTCAGCGAAGGGCAATTACGTTTACGTCGTCAAGCAGGACATGACTGTCGATCAGCGACAAGTGACGTTGGGCCAACGGCAAGGCGATCAAGTTGTGATCGAAAGCGGCGTTCAGCCCGGCGAAAAAGTTGTCACCAACGGACAAGTCGGCGTCACGCCCGGCGGCAAAGTTCGCATCGACACTCCAACAAACAACCAGCAGGGAAACAGCGGGACGAAGTAATGAACCTCTCGGAGCCATTCATTCGGCGTCCTGTGATGACCGCGGTCCTCACGCTGTCGGTGATTCTGTTTGGCGCACTCGCTTATTGGCAGCTTCCCGTCAACGATCTCCCCGCCGTCGATTATCCCGTTATCCAGGTCACCGTCGGCTATCCGGGCGCGTCTCCCGACACGATCGCCAACAACATCGCGACACCGCTCGAACGTCAGTTCATGCAGATCAACGGCCTTGAAGTCGTCACTTCGAAGAGCACGCAGGGTGTCGCCACATTCACGCTTCAATTTGCGCTCGACAAGAATATCGACGCGGCGGCGACTGATGTGCAGACGGCGATCTCGCAGGCATCAGGAGCATTGCCGGCTGATTTACCTTCGCCGCCGACTTACTCGAAGAGCAACCCCAATGATCAACCGATCATGTACATCGCGCTCACCAGCGATTCCGTAACGTCGGGCCAACTCTACGATTACGCCAGTACGCAGGTCGGGCAGCGCATTAGCATTTTGCCCGGGGTTTCGCGCGTGAACGTGTTCGGGACAAAGTCGGCGATTCGGATCAAGGCCGATCCAGCCGCGATGTGGGCACGACAGATTTCAATCGACGATCTGAGCAACGCGATTAAGGGCGGTTCGAGTTACACCGGCGCGGGCCAACTCGACAGTAGTTCCGGAACGGCTATTCTGCGGCCGCAGGGTCAGCTCGAAACGGCCGATCAATACAGCAACTTGATCGTTGGCGGAAACGGCAACGCTCCCGTTTATCTGCGCGATGTCGCGACGGTGAAAGACTCGGTGCAGGACGAACGCTTGAACATGAGATTTTGGGTGCGCGGCTATGATATTCCCTCAGCGACAGTCATCGTCGCGGTGAACCGTCGCGCCGGCGCAAACGTCGTCGAGGTTTCGAAGAGCATTCACGAAATCCTGCCGGCGATTAGCGCGCAATTGCCGGGTTCCATTCGCGTCACGCCCATTTACGATCGAAGTCTGAGCATCGTTAACTCAGTCGTTGATGTCGAGACGACTTTAGTAATCGCGTTCGTGCTGGTGGTCATGGTCATCTTTGCTTTTCTCGGACGAGCCACAGACACGTTGATTCCAGTCGTCGCGTTGCCGCTGTCGCTGCTGATTACGTTCGTGGCGATGCGGATGCTTGGATACAGCCTCGACAACTTGTCGCTGATGGCGCTGACGCTGGCGATTGGATTTCTGGTCGATGACGCGATCGTGTTTCTCGAAAACACCGTGCGCCGCATGGAGCACGGCGAGCAGCCATTCGAAGCCGCCATCAACAGCGCGAAAGAGATCAGTTTCACGATCATGTTGATGACGATCTCGCTGGCCGCGGTGTTCATTCCGCTCGTTTTCATGACTGGCTTGGTTGGCCGCATCTTTCGCGAGTTCGCGATCACCATCGTCATTGCGATTTTCGCTTCGGGTTTAGTCTCGCTGACGCTGACGCCTTTGATGTGCGCGCGGCTTCTGAAACCGCGCGGCGCTGGCGCGAAAAAGAATTGGGTTGAGCGCGTCATCGGCGGAATCGAACATCGCGTGCTGCGCGTTTACGGCAGATCGCTTTGGTGGTTCCTGCGGCATCGCTGGGTTTCGGCAATCATCTGGGCGATTTGTCTTGCCGGCACGATCGCGCTGTTCATGATTGTGCCGAAGGCCTTTCTTCCGCCGGGTGACAGCTCAGTTATCTTTGGCGCATTCATCGCGCAGGAAGGATCGTCGCCCGATCAGATGAAGGCTTTGCAGGATCGTGTCGATCAGACTCTGCATCAGGATCCCAATGTCATCACCGACTTCACGTTGACCGGCGCGACAGGATTTCTGTCTGCCAACCAGGGCATCACCTTCACGTTCATCCAACCACCTGAAAAGCGACCGCCGATTCAGGCGGTAGCCGGCGAGATGATGGGCCGGCTCAATCAGATTCCTGGCGTGTTCACGTTCCTTCAGCCGTTTCCGGTTCTGCAAATCAGCACGGGCGTGACTGCGCAGCAGCAAGGGCAGTACGCGTACGCAGTTTCGGGCGTAAACGGGCCGGAGGTTTACGAAGTCGGTCAGAAGCTCATGGCGAAGATGATGCAGTATCCGGGCTTTCAATCTGTTTCGTCGGATTACTTCGCACACACGCCGAATCTCGATGTGGAGCTGCGCCGCGATCAGGCGAAGACTTACGGAGTCTCGGAAGCGCGCATTCTGTCGCTTCTGCGCAATGCTTATTCACAAAATTACGTGTACCTCGTGAAGAAGCCGCAGGATCAGTATCAAGTGATCCTGGAGATGGAAGACGAAGCCCGTGCGCATCCGGAAGATCTGGCGAAGCTCTACATTCGATCGGACAACGGGCAGCGATTGGTGCCGCTCGGCGAGTTAGTCACGTGGAAGCAGACGCTGGGACCGCAAGCCGTGAATCACCTCAATCAATTCACCGCTATGACGCTTTTCTTCAATTTGAAGCCGGGCGTGGCGCTGGGTAGCGCGACAGACTACATCCAGAAGTCAGCCGCCGAAATTGTGCCGCCAACGATTCGCGGCGAGTTACAGGGCGAAGCCCAAACGTTTAGCAATACCGTCACCAGCATGACGATCCTGATGGGACTCGCGGTGTTCGTCATGTACGTGATTCTCGCGATTCTTTACGAAAGCTACGTGCATCCGCTGACGGTACTGTCAACTTTGCCAACGGCTCTAGTTGGAGGGCTGTTGACGCTGTTTGTCTTTGGCGCCGAAGCGTCGCTGTACGCGTTCGTCGGCATGTTCATGTTGATGGGCATCGTGAAAAAGAACGGCATCCTGATCGTTGACTTTGCGCGCGCCCGCGTTGACGCGGGTGAGAAGGCTGACAAAGCGATTCACGATGCGAGCATGGATCGCTTCCGTCCGATCTTGATGACGACTTTGGCGGCGGTGTTTGGCGCGATGCCGATCGCGCTGGGTTATGGCGCTGATGGCTCTTCACGCCGGCCGCTCGGTCTGGTCGTAGTCGGCGGCTTGGTAGTCTCGCAATTCATCACTCTCTTCATCACGCCGGTGATTTATCTCTACCTCGAGCAGTTTCAGGAGGACGTTTTGGATCGCAGCAAGTTCTGGGGCGCGCGCCATCATGAGCATAGACCGATGACACCGCCCGCCGACGAAGCAGAACCCTCGGGCGCAGAGTAGTGCGCGATCAACCTGGTAGCAACGTACTGCTGCGAACTGATGTTTGCGCGCGCGTGACACTTCTTATTGACAGAAATGATAGAGTGACCGGCGTCTTCGCATCGATCACCATTAGTCATGTTTCTCCGAATGTTCGACGCGGGATTTGAATTTATCGTCGAGCCTGAATGATCAAAAGACCTAAAGCTTATGTGTCGAAATATCAAAACCCTGCACAATTTCAAACCGCCAGCGACGGAAGAAGAGATTCGCGCCTCCGCGATTCAGTTCGTGCGAAAGCTCAGTGGCTTCAACAGGCCTTCAAAGACTAACGAAGCCGCGTTCAATCATGCAGTCGATGAAGTAACCAGAGTTGCAACTGAACTGCTCGACTCGCTCGTCACCAACGCGCCTCCGCGTGACCGTGAAGTTGAGGCAGCGAAGGCGAAGGCACGCACGGCGCTGCGGTTTCGTGGCGCGCCCGCGGTGTGAGCAGCTTGGTTCGCTTTCTATTGGTTCACGAGACCGCTTGCAGGCTTCGGATGTCACCGCGAGGTCTTACTTCTTCGTTGTCAGTTCGTTAACAACCTCTCCAGCCGCAGCTAGTCCGCGTGCTGTCAGTGTATATCCAGATTCCTTGGAACCAGCTATTTCTCCCGCCATGTCTTTAATATAGCTAGAGAAATTATTTGTGTCATAGGCGTTGTAGTGGCTGAGCGCTTCCTTGAGCACCTCGTGCGTTACTCGTGGAGCGCCACTGCCGAGGTACGCCGCCACGCCCGTAAGCAGGGCGACGCTTCGCATTTTGTCCTTCTTAGTCTTGCCCGGTACTGTCTTCGCGATTAGATCGATCTCATCAATCCCGAGAGTAAAAAGCTTTGAGAGTTGATCCGTGGTCAATCCATTCCTTCTAATCCAGCGTTGGGCCACAGGACTAATCCCTTCGAATTCTCCTTCGCTTGCGGTACTGCGTGTAGTCTCCGACGATTTGTCCTCTGATTCCTCGGTTTCCCGGGCGAGTTGCGTCGGAGAGAAGGTGCTACCAGTGCGCTCTCCAACAAGGTCACCGGTATCGAGAGACAATCTCTTAAGGACGTAGTCAAGCACACGTTTTTGAGCGTTAGCGTCCAAGTCTTTTAGGGCTCCGTAAACACTACGCATGGCGTCGAATTCTGCGTCTACATCTGTTTTTCGCGTCATTTTTGCTCCTTCTAAGGCTTCGGCCACAAATTTTCCCATTCTGCGGAAAGAAATCTGATTGCAAACTCAGCTGCTACGTATGCGGCATATTCTTGCCATGAATCTGATTTTTCTGCCGCAAAGTCACACACGGCTTTGAATGACACAAACCGAGGCTTCGGATCCGGCGCTTCGTTGCAAGCCCGGTAAACGCCGTACGTTTCCATTTCTACTCCAATGAGCTTCCGCCAATTCTTCTGAATTTCGAGAACGCGGGTTACGTCGTCTATGACTTGATCTGCAGCACCCAATGGCCCTACGTGAAGTGCATTCATCCGCGTAGGCAACTTGCCGTCCCATGCTTCTTGGATTTCTTCGAAAACCGGATTCAGGCCCCTATACTTTTGGAGAACGCTTCGAAGACGCGGATTTAACCCAATAGGGTAGGGATCTGGAAGGAAACCCCGAATCCCTTCCGCGCGGACGACTTTCCCCGAATTGTAGTCGACGCTCGGATCTGCCACGAGAACGTCGCCAAATTCCTTATTGCCGTCACGCGTCCCAGCAGCAATTCCAATCATCACAACAATGCGCGGCTTAAACTGCATAATCATTTGGGTGGTAACGATCGACGCGGCTGTTAGACCCATCGACGTCGCCGTGGTTGCGACCACTCTAAGTGTCTTACCAGCGGCCGTTGTGATCTCGCATTGACGATAAACATGAGGAAATCTAGCGCTCCCTATCGGTTGCCAGTTTTCAGTTCCTCCGCACGCTTCTGTAACAGCTGCAAACTCGGGTTGTTCGAGAGCGCAGATAATACCGACGTCAAAGTCATGATCATCAGCTGTCACATCAACGACTAGAGGAAGTCCGCTTAACTTGCGCAGTCGCTCGATGCCTTTCTCCGTGAAGATCCATTTCAGTGGGGGTCCCTTATCAGCGACGCGAACGTATTTTGAGTAGGCTCGAAGACTGGCGGCTACATTCGTGGGTCTTCCCGCCTTCGGGAGATTCAGTTTCAGTACATCCTGAATTTGAGCCGTCGTGATGGCGTTCGAAGTTCCTCCGAGTGCATACACAGCCGCCAGAATCTTGTATTGATCACTCCTCGCGCTCGGCTTGATTGCTGTGAGAATAGTAGAAAAGTCTTCCATGGGATCGGAAGCTCACTGCGTGGGCTGGCCATAATTTAGCATACAATTGTTGTTTACTTTAGGTAGTCTAACAGATTGCGTCATCACCTAATTCCCACCAATCCCTGCACACTCTGAATCAATTTTTCTGAGTCATATCCCACGCCATCTTTGAAAACGATTTCGACGTTTTCAATATCCATGATCTTCGCGGCTGGATTGCCTTTCACGATCATCAGGTCGGCTTGTTTGCCGACGGCGATTGAACCGATGCGGGAATCTTCTCCTAAGAATTTCGCGCCGTTGAAGGTCGCGATCTTGATTGCTTCAAGCGGTGTGAAGCCGGCTTCAACCAGCAGTTCGACTTCGCGCAGATCACCAAAGCCGGCAATGACGCCACCGTTGCCGGTTGGGTCGAGACCCGCTATCAGTAAACCGCCCGCCGCGACAAAGGCGTGCTCGAAGTCCATCGACTTGCGCACGAGTTCAGTTTGCGGAGAGTTCACCGCGATGCGTGAACGTGCGGTCAGATAACGCACGCGCGCTTCGTTGTTCATTACGTTCAGCATACGCTGATTCAAGACTGCGCTCGGCGCGCCAATCGAAGTTGGGCCAGCTTGTGCAGATGCGAGCGGCGCGCTCGCTTCAAACACCGGCAGCGTTGACGTCAACGCAACATGCTTCGCTACTAGAGTGCGAATCGTTTCTTTCACCGGCTCGCTGTTGATGTCGAGCGTGCGCAGCGTTTGGTTCACGGCGGCGCCGGGACATTTGTCCGGTTGCGTGTTGGGCACGAACTCGGAATCGGGAAAGATGCCGTGCTCGAGATTGTCGATACCAATCTCCGCTGCTTCGCGAAAGCCGATCGAGCAAAGATGGCCGGTGACTTTCAGGCCGCGCCTGTGTGCTTCTTCGACGGCGGCGCGCAGTTCGTCGCGCGTGATGTTCATGTAGGCTTTGAAAGAAGTCGCGCCCTGGTCGGCCCAGTAGTTCACCATCTTGCGCGCATCGTTAGCGTCCTTCAGCGTGTGCATCACCGGCGTGAATGAACCTTCACCTTCAAGGTAAGGAGCAGTGATGTGAATCTTCGGACCAATCATGCGACCGTCGTCGATTAGCTTTTTGATTTCTAGATCGAGATAAGGCTGCACGCTGCCGGTGGTGCGAATTGTCGTCACGCCGAGCGCCAGATAGAGTCGCGGAAAACTGAATCCCATGTTCGAATACATCGGCGGCGTGCCGCCCATCGGAAAGAACATGTGATCATGCATGCCGACCAGGCCGGGAAGAACTGTGTATCCGTTCAGGTCGAGAGTCTTGATGCCTTCTTTAACGTAGTACGCCGAACTCGGGCGGATTTCAGTGATCTTGCCGTCAACGATCAGGATTGTCTGATCCTCAACCGGCGCCGCCCCGGTGCCATCAATCAGGCGCACGTGCGTGAGCGCGACGACATTCGAACTGACGCGAATGAACTGTTGAAGATCGGATTGCGGTGCCTGGGCGAGGGAAGCGATCGAGAACGTGAGCAGCAGAACAAAAGCAATCGTGATTTTCATGGCCGGGGCTTATAAGTGGCGAATGGAAGTTTCACCACTGAGAACACAGAAAGATCATCCGCGGCTTACGCCGATTCCGCAGATTCTCTTGATTTCTATTGAGTCAGATCCGCTTTAATCCGCGGCTAAATCATGCCCGGTTGGGCTATTGCCCCGCATTTCCAAGGGACATGGACACTCCCAGGTCACGCAGCAAACCGTCCGCGATGTCATAAATCCAGCCATGCACTATGACGTTCTGTCCGCGCGACCATGCGTCCCGCACGATCGTTGTTTGGCTGACGCTGGCGACCTGTTCGATCACGTTGAGTTCGCACAGTCGGCGGTGTCTTTCAGATTCGATCTTGAGCGCGTCGATTTCGCCGGAGTGTTTTGCGCGCACATCCTGAACATGACGCAGCCAATTGTCGATCAATCCCAGTCGCGAATCCTTTAGCGCCGCCAGCACTCCGCCGCAGCCGTAATGGCCACAGACGATGATGTGCTCGACGTGCAGTGCATCAACCGCGAATTGAATTGCTGAAAGACAGTTCAGATCGGTGTGCACCACTACGTTCGCGACGTTGCGATGGACAAACATCTCGCCGGCCATAAGTCCGACAATCTGGTTCGCGGGCACGCGACTGTCGGAACAACCGATCCAGAGATACTGTGGCGATTGTTGGGCCGAGAGTCGCTGAAAGAATTCCGGATCCTGCTGCGTCATATTCGCAGCCCACCGGCGATTGTTTTCAAATAGGTGACCGAGTGTTTTCATAAGTCTGTCGCCCGCTAAAGCGGGCGCTGGAAAATTCCTTTACGTTTGTCCCGGGAGTGGCGCGACCTTCGTCGCTTACCCCCGGCTACTATCTTTCACCGCTACGCGGTGATCCGCGGAATATCGCAAGCGCGCCTGCAGACGTGCCTGCACTTCCGGCCATTCGTCATCGATGATGCTGTAAACAACCGAGTCGCGCACGCGGCCACTCGGCAAAATCAGATGCTTGCGCAAGATGCCTTCTTGCTTCGCGCCCAGACGAAGGATCGCCGCGCGCGATTGTTCATTAAGCACGTCGGTGATCAGTTCAACGCGATTGCAGCGCCACTCTTCAAAGGCGTGCGTCAACAGTAATAATTTGCTTTCAGTGTTGACGGGCGTGCGCTGCGCGCTTTTGGCCAGCCACGTGTAGCCAATCGCGACGGCCCGATCCTGCGGGCGAATCTCATAGAACCTGGTCGAGCCGACTATCTGATCCGTTCCGCCCGAGTCGCCTACGGTGTCGCTGGATTTTCGAACGGTAGCAAACGCGAGTTGGTTTCCCTGGGCCAATCCATCCAAAGCGAATTGAATGTAGTCTTTCATTCCTTCCGGACGGGGAATGATTGTCACTTGAGTGTCCCAGAGATCGCCGTTGGCGGCGGCGATAATAAGTGACTCGGCGTGCGCCTGAGTAAGAGGTTCCAGGCGGACGTACTCTCCTTCGAGCGTAATCGGCGCAACGTTCATAACTTGGATCGGAACGACAATCGAATATCACGAACTACTCAAGTCAATATTCTGAATCGTTCATCAGGCCTCCGCGAGCTGGGCCATGATGTAAATCCAGATTCCGTTCAAGATATACTGCTGGCACTAACAAGTGAAGCCCAACCCATCTATGGACGACGCGCAGGGCGATCTAAGTGACGCGGCCACCGCTCCCTCGAACGGATCAGCGAATTTCGGCGCCAGAGTAGCCGACTACCTCAGCCTGGAAAGAAATGTCTCACTGGCATCCGCCGCGATCTTCATCCTCGGTCTGGGCGAAGAGCTTTGGAAGAAATTCCTGCCGAAGTATCTCGAAGCGTTGGGCGCGAGCGCTCCGATAATCGGTCTCTTTGGAACTGCTGAAGATTTTTTTGACGCGATCTATCAGTATCCAGGAGGCTGGCTCGCTGATCGCGTGGGCCGGCGGCGCGCGTTCCTGACTTTAGTAACAGTCGCCGCGGCCGGCTATGTCGTTTATCTCTTCAGCCCTTCATGGCCATTTCTGTTTCTGGGACTAGCGCTGGTGATGGCTTGGCAAAGCATGGCCTCGCCGGCGATCTTCGCGGTAATCGGCGACTCGCTGCCGCGCGAACGTCGCGCCATGGGATTCACTCTGCAATCGATTCTGAAACGTGTTCCGGTCGTGATTGCGCCGATTGCCGGCGGCGTATTGATCGCGCGCTTGGGCATTGCCAAAGGGATTCATGTGGCGCTGCTAATCACCCTGATCTTCGCGGTCGCGACGCTGCTGCTCGTAAGAAAGATCACTCTCACCGCGCGCGCGTCAGAAAGCATAAACATCCGCGGCGTCTGGCAGACGTTTCATCGGGTGCTCAAGCGGCTCCTCGTTTCCGACGTGATCATCCGAACCTGCGAAGGCATGACCGGTGTGCTGACGATCCTCTATGTGACAAATGTTCTGCATTACAACGTGGCGATTTACGGATCGCTGGTGGCGATACAGATGGTTACTTCGATCATTGTGTACATCCCCGCCGGAAAGATCGCTGACCGCATCGGGCGAAAGCCTTTTGTTATTGCGACGTTTCTGAGTTTTGCGCTGTTCCCCTTAGCTACAATCTTCGCCTCCAGTTTCCCGCTGTTGGTTGTGGCGTTTGTTATCGGCGGACTGCGTGAAATTGGCGAGCCTTCACGCAAGGCGATGATTGTCGATTTCGCTCGGGAAGGTCTGCGCGCGCGTTCGGGCGGGCTCTATTACCTCGTTAGAAGTCTCTCGATTACTCCCGCCGCGGCGGTTGGGGGATTGCTTTGGAAAGTCGCACCCGAAGTCCCATTCGTAATTGCCGGAGTCATCGGATTAATCGGAACAGTTGTCTTTGCTCTTACTGTTGAAGAGCGATATGCGAGTTAGTTTGGCTGCATGCTAAGGCCCCTTCATTTGGTTGTCGGTCAGTGGAGGAAAGAGAAATGAGAAGCACTAATAGTCCATCAAGCAAATTCATCAGCAGAGTGTTGGCGTCGCAACCAATCAAGCGCATCGGGGTAATGACATTCACCCTGATAGTAGGAACGATTTTTCTGCTCGTCGTTTGTTCCGCGCCGCAGAGTTCAAACCTGCCATCGAGTCCCGAGCAGAGTGCAACCGATTGGAAGCAGGTTGAGCAAGCTTTGGGGAAAGCAGGTGCGATGCAACCTGGTGACGTTTACAAAGTGAGCCTGCCGCGCAGCGATCTGAAAGTTGCCGTTGGTGGCGTCGAGCTAAAGCCGGCTCTGGCGCTCGGGTCATGGGTGGCATTCAAAAAGATCGGCGACATGACAATGGTCATGGGCGACCTCGTTTTGACCGAGGATGAAGTCACACTGGTTTTGACGAAGCTGCTGGAGGGTGGTGTCGAAGTAACGGCACTCCACAATCATGTTCTGCACGAATCGCCCCGCGTCATGTACATGCACATTCATGCGATGGGTGATGCGACCAGGATTGCGAAGTCAATTCATGATGCTCTGGCTTTGAGTAGAACGCCGTTCGCAGCGGCTCCTGCTGCTCAACAGCCGCAAGACATTGGGCTTGATACCAGGCAAATCGATCAGATTATGGGCCAGACCGGTAAGGCCAATGGCGTCGTTTTCCAGTACAGCATTGCGCGCGCAGATGACGTGTTGGACACGGCGATGAACTCATCAAGCACGGTCATTCCTCCGGCGATGGGAGTGGCGCAAGCCATTAACTTTCAATCGACCGGAGCAGGAAGGGCCGCTATCACCGGCGACTTTGTGCTGCTTGCCAGTGAAGTCAATCCGGTGGTCAAGGCTTTCCGCGAGAATGGCATCGAAGTGACGGCACTGCACAGTCACATGCTGAGTGATTCACCCCATCTTTTCTTCATGCACTTCTGGGCAAACGACAATGCGTTGAAGCTAGCACGCGGTTTGCGCGCGGCATTGGACAAGACGAACTCGAAAAAGGGTTAACGGTGAGAATAAGGCTTGCGACCGGTTTATCTTACGCAGCCCGAACCGAGCTGAATAGCAAGGGCCGGCGAGAATTAACGCTCGTTCAGGTAGAGTCTGCTAGTTTGCAAATTCCTCTCGATATCTTTCCCACTGCGATTTCTGTTCGGCCATGAACTGCACAAACTCGGGCGCTTTTCTGATGCGATCTAGATAGGGATCGCGCGCAAAGAGTGGATAGTTGGGGAAGCCAGTCCCGGCGGTTTCTTTCAACCACTTGACCGCTTCGCTGCTATTGCCACCGAGTGCGTAGATGCAAGCCGCGTCGTATGTAAAGTGATGGCGATCCTCGCTTGGAGGAACGCGCGCCAGGATTTCCGGAACCTTTGCTTGCGCCGCCCTGAAGTTGCCCCTGAGAGCCTGAAGTATGGCTTGCAGAAGTAAGAGATAATCGTTGTCTGGTCGTTTCTTCGTCAAACGCTCTTCAATTAGCTTTTGAGCTTCATCGAGCTGCCCTTTTCGCAGGTAATACCAGGGGGAATTTTCATCGTCATCAAAAGAGTAATCGGGAATCTTTTGACATTCAGCAATCAAGCCATCAGGATCGGCGCGCAGGTAAGCCAGGATATAAGGGATTGCCTTAAGGCTCTGGCTGGTCGGATTGATTTCGATCGACCGCCTAAATTCCTGCAGGGCAAGATCATCGAGTCCCACATGACCATACTGCGCTGCAAGGTCGGGTGTCGCGACGTTTGGATTGAGTTGCCTCGCCAAACGTAACTCGCGAATCGCTTCTGCATTTTGGTAGCCTTCGTATGAACTCCAAAGCAATAGACTACGGGCAACGTGAGTTTCTGCCAGACTGGGATTGAGTTCAGCTGCTCGTTTGATCTCTGCCCGCGCCAAATCCGCCCACTTCGGCTCTTCTGGCTGAATAAATGACGCAGTCCACGCGTCTGCGAAGGCCAACTGAGCGTGGGCCAGCGCATACCCCGGATCAATCTCGATCGCCTTCTTGAAAAAGTTCATGGTGTCATTCATTTGAGGCATGGCGGTTTTGTCATAGCCGTGATGGTCCAGACTAATGACTCCTCTGATGTATGCCTCGTAAGCGCGCGGGTCGGTGGGATAGCCCTCCTGCGAACCAGCCCGTTGCGCCGAATCGAAATGAGGTGCCAGCCGAGAAGCAACCTGTTGTGCTACTTTATCTTGGATCGCAAACAGGTCCGACGCCGTCATGTCAAGATTATCCGAATAGATCGAGGCGCCATCGCTGCTGCGCAGCAAGTTAACAGTCACGCGCAAACGATCGCCGGCGCGTTGCACAGTTCCTTCCAGGACCGCGTCGGCGCTTAGCTCCCGACCGGCCGACAAACTATCGGTATCACCTTTTGCGTACTTTAAGACAGCGGTCATGGGTCGGACGGTTATCTTTCCAGTCTGACTCATTTTCCTGATCACCGCATCGGCAATACCCACGCCCAGAACGTTGTCCCCCAAATCGAGCGACTTAAGAGGTAACACCGCAAGCGAGCGAATCTGCGATGGTCCCGCTGCCGCTGCTGTCGGGTGCTTCAGACGCCATCCATAAACCGCTACCGCGGCGACAATCGCGAGGGACACCAGGGAGGCTATCGCGATTGCGCCTCGTCTATGTGACTGGACCTGGTGAGTGATGGATCGCGAGCTGAAACTTGTCTTGGTTGTTCTGCCGGCGCTGGATGATCCGGCAGCTTGGTGGGCCGTCAGCGCAGCCGTTTCCGTGGGACCGGCTTTATTGATCGTCTCAAGCCGCAGCGCCTGTTGTAGCTCTTTGAGGTCTGCCAAAAGATCCTGACTCGTTTGATAGCGCTCTTCCCTGTTCTTAGTTAATGCCTTCTGCACGACCGTATCTAGGCGCACCGATTCTTCATCGGCGTCGTTCTTTAGCGAAGCAGGAGTCTTCTCCAAAATCGCTGCGAGGACTTCATCCGATGTCGTCCCAACAAACGGCGATGCGCCGGAAATCATTTCGTACAAGATGACGCCGAGACTCCAAACATCGGTGCGGGCATCAACGATGTCGCCGCGTGCCTGCTCGGGCGACATATATGCAACTGTGCCCATCATTGTCCCGGCGCTGGTCTCGAAGAGCGAGCGCGTCCCGTCTTCATGGTCTTCGTGCGCTGCGAGGTTGTGCGACTCGCGCCCGTCAATTTTGGCGAGCCCAAAGTCCAGCACCTTCACCAAACCGTCGTCATGTCGAATCATGATGTTCTCAGGTTTGACATCGCGGTGGACCACGTTCACCCGGTGAGCTGCGACCAGCGCCGAAGCCACTTGAACAGCAATCTCCAAAGCATCGTCGATACTGATGTCGGTGTGCAGCCGCTCGCGCAGCGTCTGGCCTTCGATAAATTCAGTGGCGATGAACGGATGGCCTTCGGCTTCACCAATCTCGTGGATCGTGAGGATGTTGGGATGGTTCAGGACTGAAGCTGCGCGCGCCTCAAGTTCAAAGCGCTGCTGCCATTCAGGATTAGAGGTGAAGCGGTTGGAAATGAATTTCAGGCAAACTCTTCGATGCAGCTTCGTATCCTCGGCGAGATAGACTCGGCCCATTCCTCCCTCGCCGAGCAGCGAGAGGATCTTGTAATGCGCCACGAGTTGGCCATCTTTCAACCTCGCGCTGTCGATTAACATCTCTGCAGCCGCTTCGTACTCCGGTTCATCGAGAAAATGGTTTGTCTCTTTGTGAGATTCCAGCAGGGATTCGATCGATTGTCGTAACGCATGGTCACCCTCGCTTGATTGTGCGATGAATGCCGCGCGTTCATGTTCCGGCAGGGCTAGTGCCGCGTGAAAGATCTGCTTAAGGTTTTCCCAGTTGTCGTCCGCCATTCAATTATTACTGCGTTAAATCAGGGCAAATCCTCTAACGGATCTTCAGGTGTGGTTCATCTGACTCTTCAGCCATGCGCGCGCGAAGGCCCAATCGCGCATCACCGTGCCGGGAGAGACTTTTAGTAATTCGGCAGTCTCGTCGATGCTAAGACCGCCGAAAAATCTCAACTCGACAATCTTACTTTGACGCGCATCGACGGCCTCCAACCGTTGCAAGGCTTCATCAACTGCAACCACGTTCGCTGCCTGTTGTTGCATGAGATTCTCAACCTCATCCAACGGCACCTGAATCAGGCTGCCGCCGCGTTTTGCTGAGTTTCGCTTGCGGGCGTCATCGACCAGGATCCGCCGCATTAGACGTGCTGCGATCCCGAAGAAATGCGCGCGACTCTCCCATTCTATCCGCGGCTGATCGACCAGGCGCAAGTACGCTTCGTTGATCAAAGCAGAGGTTTGCAGCACATGACCGGCACTTTCGCGGCGCATGTGCCGGTGGGCCAGCCGATGCAGCTCGTCATAAACCAGCGGCGTTAACTGCTCCAAAGCGTCCTCGTCGCCTTCACTCCATTTTCGCAGCAAAAAAGTTACATTCTCAGGCACGATGGTCATTAGAGGTTTCTAGTCCGATTTGCGCATTAGTCAGTAGAGATTAATCCGATTGAGGGCAAGTTTCCACAGTTCAATTCCGGGAGAGGGTTACCATGCGAGCAAAATCAACACTTACCGCATTCTTCGCGTTAGCACTTTTCAGTTTTGTTGCCATTCAACCAACGAGCGGGCAACGACTCCCTGTGAGACCCCATCCTCAAGTTCCGGACGGCCCGCCAAAGAGTGAACAGGCGCGACCTCAGGCGCCGACGAGCTTATTGGAGATTGCCAGCGGCTCCAAACGTAGTATTGCTCAATCGAACGGGCATGGCCCGAGTCGCAGAGGATTTGTTGATGGCACTGAGGGCTTGAAGCGACTTCAGGAAAAACGAGGCGAGCGGCTCAGCCTGCAAGCAATGCAAAACACAATTCCTTTCTGGTCGGACAGCTTCACTTATCAGGGACTCGAATTTAAGTACAAGATGGTCGGCACCGATCCGAAAAACGGCTCACGAACGACCGTCATCCCCACTGTGATCATTCCCCTCAGATTCGTGTTTCCGGACGGGCACGTTTTCGATGCGAGCACCGACATCGTTGATGGGCAGACACCGATTCAGGGCATCATCAATTCACCGATTTTCCAAAACTATCATTTCATACTGGGCGGAACTGATGTTGGGAACACTCAATACGGCGACGCTTTCCAGCGTGCCAATTTTTGGGACTCGGTCTCGACGCGGGGCAGGAACTATCACGTTCTGCTGGGCCAGCCGACGGTGCTGCCGACGCAGACGATAATTGTTCCCGCGGGCATGGGCACTTATTATTACGACCCATTTGTGGGAGACACACTCCCACTGGTGAACGAGAATTTTCTCAATTCGCAAGAATACTCAATCCGCGCCTCGCTAAACCTGTCGCCGCGGTCACTGGCGATTACGGTGTGGGGTTCGGTGTTGGGTGAGGACCCATCATTTCCTGGCTTTCCTGCAGCGGGCGGATGGCACGGCGCACAATCGTCGAATGGCGGAGTCCTTGCCTACATAGGCACAAGTTATTTCCCTGATTTGGAGATTGATCCCCGGGGAGACGACATCTATTCCTTGAGTCACGAAATAGCCGAATGGATGGATGATCCGTTCATCGATAACTTCACGCCCGGATGGAACATCCCGTTTATTGAACCACGAGAACGATGCGATAGCGGTTGGATTATCCGGGGCTTACTTGAAGTTGGTGATCCGGTTGCGTTTTTCACGGACGCTGTCGTAGCGCTTCCAAGCTCAGGCTTCACTTATCACGTGACCGAAGCAATGTTCATTGACTTCTTTACGAGATCCGCCCGTTCGCGTTCAGTCAACGGGCAATACAGCATGTTCACGATGGGCGCGCCTTTCGGATTACCAAGCGAGCCGTCAACTCAATGCATCGGCAGCGTTCAAGCAGCGGAACAGTATATCGATTTTCCGGGTTCAATCAGGACGGAGGCGCGAGGAATTAATAACCATAACGAGGTGGTCGGCTTCTACGTCGATCAACGACCGAGTTATCGCGGGTTCGTATGGGCGAATGGCTCGTTTAGCGCGCTTGATTTTCCGGGCGCGATTGGGACCGTGCCGTCAAAAATAAACGACTCTGGCGAGGTTGTCGGATACTTCTTTGATACAAGCGGTACACCGCACGGATTTTCCTACACAAAGGGACGATGGACTCGCATAGATTTTCCTGGCTCAGCGGATTCGCTTGCGTTAGGAATAAATTCGGCGGGAGACATTGTGGGCGAGTTCGATCACAATCAACCCATTACTCATGGGTTCGTTCTGCGTAACGGACAATTTGCCAAAGTCGATACGCCGTTCGGCGAACAGTCATCATTAAGGGGGATCAATGATGCCGGGACTCTGGCGGGGTACACGTGGAGCGACCCTTTCAATGGTCCGTACTTTGGAGTGCTTAGCCGCAATAACGAGTTCTCGCTCATCAATATGCCCGGCGCCACGTTTACCCTTCCCAACTCCGTAAACAATGGCAGCCTGGTCACCGGCACATTCATCAATGGCAACGAGAACTACGCGTCCGGTTTTGTTCGCCTGTTCGGCTATCTCCACGAAGTGAATGCCGGTCTCTCCGTCACTTACGTCTCCGACGGGAACGACCATAATCGGATCGTAGGAAGAGCATTCGACTTCAGTCGGAGCCGCTGGGTCGGATACATCGGCGATTTACCAATAACAAAATCACGATAACGGAGGTTAACCAGCTGGACCTGCAACAATCGAAAGCGACCAACAAACGTCCGGTCAACATGAATTTTGAGGAAGGAAGAACCCCTTAGACTAGTGGCCTTCCCCCGTCGCGCAGTTTGAGTTCTTAGCCCAGTTCTTCGAGTGATGACCACCCGCCACCTGAACGCATGATCCGAACTCAGATTGTGACGAGGGAGGTTTGACGTTCAGGTGCACCGGGAATTCCCAAATACTTCCGCGAAACTTTCACGCGCGAAACGAAGACCAACTCAGTTGGGCGATTTTGGTTGTAAGCAGGCAGCTACCAATAAACTATTGTGAAGGTTGGTGCCGAGGGCGGGAGTCAAACCCGCACCCTCTTACGAGAAACGAATTTTAAGAGCGTTGTCGAGGGGCAACACTTAGTCGGGCGAAACGATATGAGCCAGTATTTACGCGCCTCGCGGTCGTAAAAAGATCCCTAGGTTTGGCTTCACATGAACCTCGTGCAAACGCTCTTGTTTCATCTCGGTCGCAAACGGTCACAAATTGCATGGTCGGAATGTTTCTTCCCGGCTGCGCCGTCAATTCCATGGGCTTACTAATTGTCCTTCATCGTCTCAGGGGATTTCATACTGTCTGACTTCGTCATATTCGGCTTCTTCATCGAGTCTTTCTTCATCATCATGTTCCGCTTATGCATCATGCGGCGATGACGCCGGCGCATTCGATGGCGGCGCATCATGCGATTGCTCTTCATGTTGCTTTTCATCATGCTGGGCGACTTCATTTGATCGCTCGACATGTTGCCGTTCATGTTGTTGTTTTGGGCGCTGGCGCTGGCGGCCGTAAAGCTCAAGCACGCCAGCAACGCCATCACCATCAGTACACTTCGTTTGATTTTCTTCATTCGTTCCTCCATATCACTCGTTAGTTTGAAACTTCTTCGAGTCAGGTCTCCACGTCACGCCTGTAATTTGTAGGCCGCTCAGACGACTAATACCCGGTTGAGGTCTGTTTATTCCCGAAACAGAAAATTCGGAAGTGATATTGTTCCGTGAAGCTGGAATAAAACCGCCGCTGATTGGTATTTACCCAGTGGTAGGGAAATCGGGAGGATAAGCGTCAGCGGTCCGACTTAATGTTCAGGCTTTCCCGAGAAAAGAGACGGCTGGAAGACTGGGCTTCGTTCGAAAGCGAAGCTCTGCCTTTCCATGTCGATCTCTATCGTTTGGCCAAGTGGCTGCTGTGGGATCAGAGCGAGGCGGAGGACTTGGTGCAGGAAACTTTTGTGGCGGCGCTCAAATCGTTCCACCGCTACGAAAAGGGAACGAACTGCCGCGCCTGGCTGATCAAGATCATGTATCGCACCCTGAGCAAGCGCCGTCGGACTTCTGATCGCCTCCGCGTTGTAAGCGATGCGGATGAGCCGATTGAAGACAGAGTCGCCGCGCTGCCTGCGAGATCGTCGGATGCGATTGCAGAAGAAGTTCTGAATGCCCTCAAGCGCCTGCCGCGGCATTACCAGGAAGTGGTGATCCTGTCGGACGTTGAAGACATGACTTACAAAGAAATTGCCGAAGCGTTGTCGATTCCCACCGGAACAGTGATGTCGCGCCTCCATCGCGGGCGGAGTTTGCTGCGAGGAGAGTTGGCGAATTATGCCCGTTCGTATGGCATTGGCGTCGTGAAAGAAAGCGGTGAGTCGAAATTAAGATTGGCGGACGCGGCCGAAGGAGGGAAATCAAATGCACTGTGATGATTTCCGGGTAATCGCCGATTCGTATCTCAGCGACGAATTGCTGATTGAAACGAACCACGACGTGATTCGTCACCTGGATTCGTGCGCCAATTGTCGATTTGAGTTGGCTGGACGCCGCCAACTGCGTCATCGGTTGAAGATCCAATTCAATGAGTCTGCCGCCTTGCGGATCCGTGAAGGATTTGCCGCCGGCCTCAAGTTGCAGTTGCGCGATCAAGCTTTGGGCCGTCCCAGAATCGCGATCCCGCGGTTTGCCTACGTGGGAGTTGCCGCGTCCATTTTGATAGCAGTCGCCGTTGGAATCCTGGGGTTGCAGAGTTTGCGCAACAGCCGCAGGGAACTGCTTGCGTGGACGAATTTGACTGAGAGCGCGATTGGCGATCATCGCGAGTGCGCGGTGGAACACAGGCTGGCACCGACGATTATCAGCCTCGACGAAGCGGGGCGAACCTACGATCGCGCGTTTGCAAATTTGGCGAGCGCCGTCTCATCGGAAGGCGTTTTGCCCGCGGGCGCGCAACTGTTGGACGCTCATTCTTGTATGTTTCAGGGCAAGCGATTCGCGCACTTCGTCGTGAAGTACCATGACCAGATTGCTTCGGTGCTGGTTGCCAAAGTTGACGCGCCAAACAGTCGCGCGCCCAGACCTGAACCCGGCCAACTCGTGAAAGGCTTCGACGCGAATTCCTATCGCATCGCATTTTTTCAGACATCGAAGCACGCGGGCTTTGTCGTCTCGGGAATGAACGAAGCTGACAATCTGGCGATTGCGCGAAGCGTCGCGCCCGCGCTCGAGAAACAGATCCGGCGCGCCGAAGAAAACGTTGAAGCGCGCGCCTTCAAGTGGTAAGAAAGGGAAATCAATGCATCGACAAAACATCATTGCTGCAGTCATGCTGATCGTAATTGGCGTCGCCGTTGTTGCGACGGGATACGCGAAAGGCTGGGGGCCGTTAGGCGTTTTGAATGTCGGTATGTCGCGGATTGTTAATGGCGCAGACGCCGGAGTAGTCATTCCCATGACAAATGAAACGAAAGCGGCGGTTGCGCCTGAGCTAATGGGCGGTACCTGGATTAATTCCGATCCGCTAACTTTGAAGAGTCTTCGTGGACGCGTCGTGGTAGTCGATTTCTGGACGTTCGGTTGTTACAACTGCCGGAACACTTTGCCATCAGTCAAGAGTTGGGATGCGCGCTATCGCGACAAGGGTCTGACAATCATCGGAGTGCACACGCCAGAGCTGCAGTCTGAGCGCAACCTCGACAACGTGCGTCGCGAAGTCGCCGAACTCGGCATAAAATATCCAGTCGTTACAGATAACGACAATGCCATCTGGAATGCGTACGGTGTTGAGGCGTGGCCCACCTGGTTTGTCGTTGACAAGCAGGGTCGCGTGCGCGGGATGCACGTGGGCGAAGGCGCCTATGACGAGACCGAACAACTGATTAAGAAATTGTTGGCTGAGGGCGATAACCAGCAGCAGTCAGAGAAGGAAACTATGACAGACAAGGTAGAAAAGACCGACGCACAATGGCAGAAAGAATTAACTCCAGATCAGTTCTATGTTTTGCGGCAAGCTGGAACCGAGCGCGCTTTCACCGGCGCGCTTTGGGATAATCACGAGCACGGCATTTACTACTGCGCGGCTTGCGGACTCGCCCTGTTCAAGTCGGAAACGAAATTTGATTCCGGAACTGGTTGGCCTAGTTTTTACGCGCCGATCTCAAAAGCAAACATTATCGAGGACAGCGATCGCAGCCTGGGCATGGTGCGCACGGAAGTGCGGTGTCATCGGTGCGGCTCGCATCTCGGACACGTTTTCGATGACGGACCGCAACCGACCGGATTGCGCTATTGTATGAACTCAGTTGCGTTGAAGTTTGAGAAGACCGAAGAGTAAGCGCGCGTCCGTCAGAACCAGGAGCGGTAGCGGCCGGATCGGGAATTCACAGCCGCGTCAACGAACTCTTCGCGACTGCCAACTCGAAATCACCTCACGGCAAAGAAATAGATCACGCCGGCAGCCACAATCAAAGAAACCGCAATTAGCACTCCCGCGACCACTCGCTCGATCATCGTTTCGGCTTCCACGTTCATCGCGCAGCGAGGACAGCCGCGCGCCTCCGCGTCAAGCAGATAACCACAATCCCGACAGGGCTTTTCGTTCATCGCTTTCTTGTCGCCTTCAGGTGCTGAAGGCGATTTTTCCTTTTGCTGCGAAACCCAACCTGAACTAATCTAGAGGAGACTCAAAATGAGCCAGGCTCAACTCAAGCCCGACGCGCCGTCGCCTGATCCGGGCCGATGGCTTGACGAACACGGCGACTATCTTTTCAAGTACGCGAGTTTTCGACTGCGTGACGATAACGCCGCTGAAGATGCAGTGCAAGAGACTTTTCTAGCCGCTCTGAAAGCCTACGAAAAATTTGAAGGGCGAGGATCGGAGCGCACGTGGCTGGTCGGAATTCTCAAGCACAAGATCATTGACCACATTCGGAAAGCGCAGCGCGAAGCTCCGATCGGTGAGGACGTCGACGAAGGTCCTGATCATGGTGAGTTTTTCGAAAGAACTGATCAATGAACAGGCCATTGGGACGCGAACCACGCGCCCACGGATTGGCACGCGACGCCGGCCGAGTTGATCGAGCGTAGCGATTTTTGGGTGGTCTTCAACGATTGTCTGTCGCCGCTACCGCAGCGGACCGCCAGCGCCTTTACGCTGCGTGAAGTGGACGGCCTGAAGAGCGAAGAGATTTGCGAGATTCTGAGTATTAGCGTAAACAACCTTTGGGTGATGCTGCATCGCGCGCGCTTGCACCTGCGAAATTGTTTGGAGATGAACTGGTTCAAGCGTTAGGCGAAGCCCGACCGTGAGGGAGGGCACAAAAACATGGCGTTGAAAGCGTACGAGAAACTAAAGCATGCGATCCGGTATTGGCTTTTGCGGAAGCTGCCCACCTGTCAGCAAACCGTCGAGAAGATCTCACAATCAATGGAGCGCAAGCTGACGCTGCGCGAGCGGATCGATGTCAAACTTCATCTCTGGATCTGCGCGTGGTGCCAGTGGTATCTGGAACACCTGCAAATCATTCGCGAGACAGCGCGCGCGAAAGGCGCTGAATCTTCCGATCTTGAATCCGTGAGCCCGTCACTCTCTGCCGACGCCCGCGAACGAATCAGGCGGAAACTCGCCGGCGAGAGTTAGACCTACCTGTAAGGTTCTTCCCAACACTCCGACAAATTCATGAAGGGAGCAGTTTGCTCTGTTCGTGGCTCGGCCGCCGCGACCCGGGCGGGCCGTCGTGCCGCTTTTATGAATTCTGCGACTCACAATCATGGGCACGCGCCGAATCGGTTTGCGGTCATACCGACCAGCATCAGGCTGAATGCTGATCCGCAGTACAACGGGAAAGGAGTAACGATCGCGTTTCTTGATTCGGGCTTCTATCCGCATCCTGATCTCATCGAGCCAACTAATCGAATCATTGCCTATCATGATTTGACGAGGGAGCGCCCGTCGCTCGATCCGCAAGATCCGTCCGAGTCATGGCAATGGCACGGCACGCAGACTTCAGTGGCGGCGGCCGGCAACGGACATTTGTGTGACGGAGTCTATCAAGGCCTGGCTCATGAATCGCAACTCGTGCTCGTCAAAGTCAGTGAAAAAGGTCGCATTACCGAAGAAAACATTGCCCGCGGCATCAGATGGATTATCAAGAACCGTGAGCGCTACAACATTCGCGTGCTGAATATTTCCCTGGGCGGTGATGAAGATGTTCCGTGCAGCAGAAGCATCATTGATCAGGCTGCCGAAGAAGCGATTCAAAACGGAATTGTAGTGGTGGTGGCTGCCGGTAATTCCGGCGACAGGCACTCGATTCCGCCGGCGAATTCACCGTCGGTAATCACCGTCGGTGGCTACCATGACAACAATCAAGTCGAGGGGAACGGATTAGATCTCTACCATTCCAATTTCGGTATTACGGCTGATGGGACGGTTAAGCCGGAGGTCATTGCGCCCGCGATGTGGGTGGCAGCGCCGATTCTTCCCGGTACTTCGCTTTACGCACGCGCCGAAGCCTTGTCGCAGCTTTCATCGGCGCCCGATTATGCGCTTTCGAGTCTTGCCCATGAGCTGGAAGACAAAGCCGAACTACCGGAAGACTTACTCTCAGCAGAGGCTGACGCCATTCGCGGATTTGTTGACAATGCCCTGAAGCAATTGAAGATCGTCGCAACCCATTACCAGCATGTTGATGGAACCTCGTTCGCGTCACCGATTGTTTCTTCGATCGTGGCACAGATGATCGAAGCCAATCCGAAGCTGACGCCCGGCGCGGTAAAAAATATTCTGATTTCGACTGCTGATCGAATCTCAAACGCGCCCGCCATTCGCCAGGGTTACGGCGTCGTAAACGCCCGACGCGCGGTTGAGCTGGCTAAAAGCGAGCAGCATGCTCTGAATACCGTTGGTTGCAGTCCGCCGCGCGTTTCAGACGGTCACGTCGTTTTCGTTTATCACGACGACAACGCGCACAGCGTGGCATTGGCTGGTGATTTCAATGGCTGGTCCCAGCCTCTTGCATTGCGTCGAAATCCAGAAGGACTTTGGATGACGGAAATAAAGACGCCGAAGGCAGGTCGCTATCAATACAAGTTCGTCGTGGACGGAAACCGCTGGACTGAAGACCCGAGCAACGGTATGAAAACGGCGGATAATCACGGCGGCCTGAACTCGGTCCTCGTGATCGAATGAGAAGAAGTTTTGAAAATATTTTTCACTGTCAAACGAGCCGTTAAGAGATGGCTGCTGCGCACGCTTCAACCCTGTCGTCAGATGGTGGCGCTCATGTCTGAGTCGATGGAGCGCAGGCTGAGTCTGGGTGAATTCCTCAAGCTGAGACTTCACTTGCTGGTATGCGCCTGGTGTGCTCGCTATTTGCGACAAATCAAGTTCGTCCGTTCACTATTGCGGGGTCAGCGCGGGACGAAAACAGAGATGGTTCCAGCCCTGGCCGCGGATGCCCGCGACCGTATCGCCCAGTCGCTCAAGGCCTGCATACACAAATCGTAAATCGATGAGCTTCTTCTTGTAAGGAACAACTTACTGAATCGACTAACAAGTTGTACGAGGTAGTCTTGAGGAGACGGAAAGTCGATGCGACGTAGGTTGAAAATAAGGAAGAGACTTCAGCGCTTACGAACTAAGGCGCGCAGGGTCATGGACAGAACGGGCCGAGGCGCAAGTACCCTGCAAAGTTTCAATTTCTGCCTGATCAGCGCTGGCCTGACCGATCCGTTTCCAGGCTGAAGCGTCGCAATCATCCACAAACATTGAGGAGTCGCGCGAGTTCGCGCGATGAAGCAGATGGAACTGTCGAGTTCTGACAATACAAGTGTGTTCGACATGTTGCGGCGGCGAATGATGATGCCGGAACCGTGGAGCGTTATTGAACCGCTACCGGCCGCGAATCGGTGGAGTGATCGAATGATGGATGCGTTGAAGCAACACTGGCCGGAATACCTGATGGAAGCGGCCGAATTGGGGCTCTTCATGATCTCGGCCTGCGCGTTCACCGTGTTGTTGTATCACCCGTCATCATTTATGGCGCAAAGCATTCATGGCGAAATCGTCCGGCGCATGTTGATGGGAACGGCGATGGGATCGACTGCGATCGCGATCATCTTTTCGCCCTTGGGCAAGAGATCAGGTGGACACTTCAATCCATCCGTCACGCTGACTTTCTTTCGACTCGGCAAGATAGCCGCTTGGGACGCGGCCTTTTACGCGCTCTTTCAATTCGCCGGGGCCGTAGCCGGGGTCGTCATTGCTTCGATAGTCCTGGGCAGCTTAGTTGCGCACCAGTCGGTGAACTACGCCGCCACAGTTCCCGGTATGGCGGGACAGTTGGCCGCGTTTTTCGCCGAAGTCTGCATCGCTTTCATTTTGATGACGGTCGTGCTGAATGTCTCAAATTCGAAACGTTTGAGCCGCTGGACCGGATTGTTTGTGGGAGCGTTGGTCGCGACCTACATCACCATCGAGGCGCCAATTTCAGGCATGAGCATGAACCCGGCGCGAACCCTAGGTTCGGCGTTTGGCGCGCATGTTTGGACTTCGCTCTGGATCTATTTCACAGCGCCGCCGATGGGAATGTTGCTGGCGGCGGAGGTTTTTCAACGGATGAAGGCAGGTCGCGCGATCGCGTGCGCGAAGCTGCATCACCACAACACACAACGTTGCATCTTTCGGTGCAACTTTGAAGGGTAACGCAAGTTGTTAACTTGCGTCGGGGTTAACAATCGCAAGTTATCAACTTGCGCTACATAAGAAGGAGAAACTGAATCATGAGTACGAGAAGAATGCTGATCGTTGCAGTTGCCATGGTCGCGCTTGCCGGTTCCTCGGCCTACGCGCAGATGAACGACTCGATGATGGCGGGCAACAACATGAAGGCGAAGACGATGTCCAAGAAACAGATGGGCATGAAACCGATGAAAGGCGCGACCAAATTCAAGGTTCGCGTCGAAAACATTTCCGATCCGGCCGGCATGACTGCGTCGAACGGCGCGAAGTTTCCGTTCGCGCTTTCGCCTGGCTTGTTCGTATTAAGTGCGAAGAACGGCGTGCTGTTCACGGAAGGTAAGGCGGCTCGGGCCAACGGCCTCGAGATGCAAGCTGAAGACGGCGATCCGTCCGGACTCGTCAAGTCTTTTGAAGCAATGCATCACGCGTCCAACCTGCACGGCGTCTTCAACACGCCGGTAGGGGCAATGGGTGCGGGTCCAATCCGTCCCGGCGACAGCTTTGAATACACGTTCACGGCGGCGCCGGGCATGAAGCTTTTCAGCACGATGATGTTCGGCCAGTCGAACGATTGGTTCTATTCACCCGACGCCAATGGCATCGCGTTGTTCGATTCGAAAGGCATGCCGGTCACTGGTGACATCACCAATAAGTTTGTGCTGTGGAACGCGGGTACCGAGGTCGATGAAGAAATCGGTATCGGCCCGAACCAGGGTCCACGACAGAAAGGCTTGAACACTGGTGCGGATGAGCATGGCGTGGTGAATCGTGTTAAAGACACGCGCTGGGCCAACAATGCGCAGTTCTTCCGCGTCACCATCACGCCGGAAGCCGGAATGTAATTTTGTGGAGTGCGGTGGTGGCCAGTGTCAGTACCCGGAGCGTTAGCGACGGGATCAGGTGACTCTTGCGCCGCAACAAGATCCGCTCGCTATCGCTCGCGGTACCGACACAATCCAAAGCGGTGTCTTGCCGGCCACTGCACTCCAAACATTTGGGGCACTAGCCCGACCGTAAGGGAGGGCTCAACGAAGAGAGGCTCTGTATGAAAAAGACAATTCAAACCATCGCAGTTGCACTGATTCTTTTGTCGGTCTCGCTAATGGCCAACGCGCAAACCGTCGAGAAGAAATCGCTTACGATCGACGGCGCCAAGAAAGTCATCGCTGCCGCGGTTGCTTACGCCAAGAAGAACAACGCACCGGGTGGAGTCATCGCCGTCGTCGATGAAGGCGGCAACCTGATGGCTCTGGAACGCCTCGATGGCACGTTTGCAGCGGGCGCGAATATCTCGATCGGCAAAGCACGCACAGCCGTGCTTTTCAAACGTCCGACCAAAGCGTTCGAAGACATCATCAAGAATGGCCGCACGGCGATGGTTGCTTTGCCTGATGCTTACTTCACGCCATTGCAAGGCGGAGTGCCGATCACGGTTGACGGACAAATAGTCGGCGGTGTCGGAGTAAGCGGCGCCTCAAGCGCGCAGCAGGACGAGGAACTGGCGATGGCCGGCGCAGGTGTGTTCTCGGCGGAGATGAAGACAAGTGAGACGATGCCGGCAACCAAATCACCGGTGCTTTTCTTCGATGCGAGTCAGGTCAACGCATCTTTCTCGAAGGGTGCGGTGCTGCTGGACGGAACAGATCGAAATTATATGGTTCACACCAGTCGCCGCGACAAACCGGGGCGGGCTGAGATTCACACGCTGGACACCGACATCCTTTATGTCATGCAAGGCACGGCCACTTTTGTGACCGGTGGGACGGCCGTCGAAGCGAAAGAGATCGCGGCTAATGAAATCCGTGGCTCACGCATCGATGGGGGTGATACGCGACAGTTGAAAAAGGGCGATGTGATTATCGTTCCCAACAACACGCCGCACTGGTTCAAAGATGTGAGTGGAGAGTTTCTCTACTACACGATTAAGGTCCGCTAACCCGAATTTGTGAAAGAGGTAGTCATGAACACCAAACGAATTCTCCAAGCACTGTTTCTCGTGGCAGTCGCAGCCATTGGCGTTAAAGCGCAGCTGCCGACGAAGCAAGTCTTAACGCTGGCTGCGGCCAAAAAGATTGCGGCCGCGTCCGAAGCGGAGGCCAGGAAACGTGGCGCGACAGTCGTGATCGCCGTGGTCGATGACGGTGGTTATCTGCTCGTGCTTGAGCGACTCGACGAAACGCAGGTTGCCAGCGTTGATGTCGGCATCGCCAAGGCACGCACGGCGGCGATCTTTCGCCGGCCCAGCAAAGTGTTTGAGGACCAGGTGAAGAATGGCCGCGTCTCCGCGCTGGCCTTCCCCGGCGCAGTGGCTCTGCAAGGTGGAGTCCCAATCATTATCGACGGCAAGGTCGTGGGCGCGGTTGGCGTCAGCGGCAACTCGCCGCAGGAAGATGAAGACATTGCCAAAGTAGGCGCTGATTACGCAGCCGAGGCAATCAAAGGAGGCAAGCAATGAACGCGCGAAAGTTAACTAATGCATTGAGGGCCGCATTTCTGATCGTTATCGCCGCGGCGCTGTACTTTGGTTTGTCAGCGAACGCGCGAAACGCGACTGAGGCAGGCAGGACTTCGGCAGATGTCCCTCCGGGCGTGCCCGCGGCGACGATTGATCTCGCAACCGTCGATGGCGTGCGCGCGGTCAAGGGCGAGTGGCGCTACAGCGATACAAAGATTGTCGAAACAAACTTCGTTAGTGCCGGCCCAGACAAACAGCCGACTGGGGCGCCGGTGAAAACCTATGATTACACGCCGCACGCCGGAGGGGCCGACTTCGACGATTCGAAGTGGGAAGTCATTGCCCCGACCACGTTGGACCAACGCCGCGGCAACGGACGACTCGGCTTCAACTGGTATCGCCTCAAGCTGACGATTCCGGAACGCGTCGGTGGTTTCGATCCGACGGGAACAACCGCAGTGTTTGAAACATCGCTTTATGACTACGCTGAAATTTGGGTTGATGGCGAGTTGTCGCGCGCCCTGGGGCAGTCAGGTGGCTCCGTGATTGCCGGGTGGAACGCGCGCAATCAGTTGGTTGTGGGCCGCAACGTAAAGCCGGGCCAACAGATTCAACTCGCCATCTTCGGCATCAATGGCCCGCTGTCGAATCCACCGACTAATTTCATTTACCTGCGCTACGCGAAGCTCTCGTTCTACAAAACTGAGCCCGGTCCAGTCGCGCTGACGCCGAGCGAGGTCAACGTCGAAGTTGAGCGTGACGACCCGGCGATGAATGAAATCGTTGGTCCCAATCCGAAGGTCTTCAAACTGGCCGATGGATTCAAGTTTACGGAAGGCCCCATCTGGGTGAATAAAGATGCCGGTTATCTGCTATTCAGCGATCCAAATGCGAACACAATCTACAAATACGCGCCCAACGGAAGCTCAGAACGAAAGCTCGATGTGTTCCGTACGCCGAGCGGTTATTCAGGTTCCGACATCGCCGAGTATGGTCAACCGGGTTCGAATGGTCTGACCCTCGATCCGCAGGGTCGGCTCACGATCAATCAGCACGGCAATCATCGCGTCGTCCGTGATGAGACAGACGGAACCCAAACCGTTCTGGCTGACAGCTATCAAGGCAAACGACTGAACAGCCCCAATGATCTCGTCTATCGATCGGATGGCACGCTTTTCTTTACTGATCCGCCGTTTGGCTTTCCCAAAGCTTTTGAAGATGCTCGGAAGGAACTGCCCTTCAGCGGCGTCTATTCGATCTACAAAGGCAAACTGCAACTGGTGAGCAAGGACTTTACGGGTCCGAACGGCATCGCATTTTCGCCGGATGAAAAATATCTATACGTCGGTAACTGGCCGCGCGCGATCACGGGTCAGCATCCGCGCCCTGGCGACGAGCCTGTCAGCGAGATTGGCGAGAAGCACAAAGCGATCATGCGCTACGAAGTGCAGGCAGACGGAACGTTGAAGAATGGAAAACTCTTCTTCGATTTTACGTCCGCGCCGGGTGAAGACGGACTTGATGGAATTAAGGTCGATCGGAAAGGTAACTTGTACGTGTCGGCGCCGGGTGGGCTTTGGGTAATCTCGCCTGAAGGCAAACACCTAGGCACGATTATTACGCCAAAGCATGCGCATAACATGGCATGGGGCGATGCGGATGGGAAGACGCTTTATCTCTGCGCGCGCTCAGGTCTGTATCGGATGCGACTGAACATCGGGGGCGTGCGGCCGTGAATTGGAGTGCGGTGGCAAGCGCAGCGCGGCGGATCTTGAGGCACACAAGCTGACTCCGCATTTGAAAGCTTCGTTCGAACGCCGCCAGAACAAAGGTTGGATGACTTAGATCACGACGTGGAAACGTGTGCCGGACACAACGCAGTGATGGATTCAGCGAGAGAATCGCGAGGAACAACAAGATGACACTTGCAATCACTACAAATCAGGCGGCATCGGTTCGAAAACTGGGCGAGCTTTTCATTCGTTACGGTCTGGTGATTGTGCTCGGCTGGATTGGGGCCATGAAGTTCACCGCTTACGAGGCTGCCGGCATCAAGGCTCTCGTCGAAACCAGCCCTTTCATGAACTGGATGTACAAGGCCTTTAGCCTGCAAGCGACTTCGAACGTCATCGGCGTCACCGAGCTAACTGCTGCGGCGCTAATCGCTATCAAGCCATTATCCGGGAAGCTGTCCGCGGTGGGCAGCGTCCTGGCGGTCTTTACTTTCTTGGCGACGCTGACGTTTTTGTTTTCACTGCCGGGTTGGGAAAAGAGCCTAGGCGGATTTCCCGCGCTATCAGGCTCGGGCGGATTTCTGCTTAAAGATACGGTGTTATTGGGTGCGGCGTTGTTCACGCTGGGGGACTCATTGGCCAGCAGGAAATAGAAAGCAAGAGCCATCTCGTTTTATTTAGGAGCAAACGCATGGCGGGCATTGACGAAGTAGTCAGCCGAATTCTCGATCGGCTCGCAGAAGTGCCGGGCGATCGCAGTTTGCTTGTTGGCATCAGTGGCATCGATGGCTGTGGCAAGGGCTTTATCGCGGCGCAGCTAGAAGCTCACCTGGCTCAGCGAGCCGTAGCATCCGTGGTCATCAATGTGGATGGCTGGTTGAATTTGCCTGAACGGCGGTTCGACGCAAACGCGCCGGCCGAGAATTTCTATCAACGCGCGATTCGATTCGATGAGTTCTTTACCAACCTCGTGATGCCGCTACGCGATCACCGTTCGGTTCATTTGATTTCCGATTTCGCGGAAGAGACAGCGACGCAATACCGTCAGCATGTCTACGATGTCCGCAACGTTGATGTGGTACTGGTCGAAGGAATCTTCCTTTTCAAACACGAGTATCGTGACTTCTTCGATGTGAAAATTTGGGTCGAGTGTTCGTTCGCGACGGCTTTAGCGCGGGCGCTTGAGCGAGGCCAGGAAGGTCTATCGCCGGCAAGAACGATAGCTGCGTACGAAACGATCTACTTTCCGGCCCAGAGAATTCATTTCGAGCGAGACGAACCCCGAGCGGCTGCGGACATCATCTGCGATAACGACTTGTACCGGCCGCGATTGTTTTCAGCCGTCCGCGGCACTTACAGAAATTCTCATTCGCTTCTGATCCATTAAGACTTGATTGTTGCGGCACGCGCCTTCTCTTCCAGTGGCTTCAGCCTTTCGCAAATCAATTCATGCGTCGGAACCGTTACGCCGCTTTCGCGCGCCATGCGCACGACGGCGCCGTTTTCTGATTCGAGTTCAGAAGGCTTGCCGGCGGCGATGTCCCGTTGCATTGAACTGGTGGCCTCCTCCGGCAAAGCATTCACGCCGGCCATGACTGTTTCAATTGCGTTCGACGGCAGCTTAATGCCGCGGGCGTGAGCCAGCGCGTAGATTTCTTCCATCGCTCGAATCATCTGCGCGCGCAATACCGGATCTGTTCGAAGAGTTCCGGCGGGGGCGTTTGAGATCGCGCCCATGCCGCTGAACGAGGCAATGAAGAGAAACTTCATCCACAGCGCCACCTGAATATCGGTAGCGATCGCCGTATCGATCCCAGCTTGAGTAAATGCACTCTGAATCGCCACGACACGATCGCTGCGTTGATTATCCAATTCGCCAATTACTACTGAAGGTGCAAAACCAGCATGCCGAATATGACCCGGCCCAACCACGAAGCTAACAATCTTGCAGAGTCCACCGATGATCCGATCGGCGCGTAACTCGGCGGTCAACTGAGCAACGGAATCTACGCCGTTCTGCAAAGGCAGAACGGTGGTGTTGGGTCCGACCATAGGTTTCATCGAACGTGCGGCGTCCGGCACTTGCCAGGCCTTTACCCCGACAATTGCGAGATCGACCTCGCCAACTGCATCCACGCCATCCGTAGCTTTCGCCGGATCGATCACGAAGTCGCCGCGAAGACTCTCGACTCGCAAACCTGTCGTTTGAATGGCGCGTAGATGTTCGCCACGCGCAATGAACGTTACCTCCTCGCCTGCTTGCGCGAGTCGTCCGCCGAAGTAACCACCGACTCCGCCTGTGCCAAAGATAGCTATTTTCATAAGTGCACTGAAAAAGTTCCCTCGGCTTGTAAGGAACGACGAGCGCGCTCGACTAACAAGCTGAAAGGTCACGGATTCAAAAGAAAACCCAAGGAGATTTTAGCTTATGTCGAAGAAGTATCCAGTCATTCTTGCAGTTCTCGTCGTTGTCGGCGCCGGCGCGTGGTATGCCTTTCGGCCAGAGCGGCTTTTTATTAATCAGCGAGTCAACGAACAGTTTCCGACTGCGTCCGCGGCGAGCAACAAGCTCGTATCGGGTCAGTTTCATAGCGGGGCGCACGAGACCAAAGGGACCGCGACGGTTTTCGCAATGGCCGACGGAAAGAAGACGCTGCGGCTGACGGATTTCGCGACCTCGAATGGTCCCGACGTACACGTCTATCTCGTGGCCGCGGCGGACGCGAAGGACAACGACACCGTCAAGAATGCCGGCTTTGTGGATCTCGGCTCTTTGAAGGGAAACATTGGCGACCAAAACTACGACATTCCGGCGAATGTTGATTTGGCGAAGTATCGCGCCGCGACCATCTGGTGTGCCCGATTCAACGTCAACTTTGGCACTGCGCCATTGATGAATGATTCGATGCAATCGATGAATCGATAGTTTCGAAACAGTGAGAACAAGCGAAAACGAGCCACAGATGAACACGGATAACCACAGATATGCACTTGGAGTGATTTGAATTTGTGTGAATCTGTGTCGTGTCCATCTGTGGCTAATTTGGAATCGCAGCCTCCATCAACTTGGTAAGTAGACGGAGCAATCATGACGAACAACAACCATTACGACGTAATTATTATCGGCACGGGCGCAGGCGGCGGCACGCTGGCTTACAAGCTCGCGCCCTCCGGTAAGAAGATTCTTCTCCTCGAACGCGGCGATTACGTGCCGCGCGAGAAGGACAACTGGAGCACGCGCGCAGTCAACCTCGAAGGCAAGTACAACACGAAGGAAGCCTGGCGCGACGTTGATGGAAAAGAGCTTCACCCGCACACGAACTACTTCGTCGGGGGCAACACGAAATTCTACGGCGCGGCTCTGTTCCGCCTGCGCAAAGAAGATTTCGGTGAGCTTCGTCATCACGGCGGCATCTCGCCGGCGTGGCCAATCAGCTACGACGAGCTGGAGCCTTATTACACCGAAGCGGAACATCTCTATCAGGTGCACGGCACGCGCGGCGAAGATCCAACCGAGCCCTGGGCCAGCGCGCCCTACAAGTATCCGGCGGTAAGCCACGAGCAGCGCATTCAACATCTGCACGATGATCTTGAGCGCGCCGGACTGAAGCCATTTCACGTGCCACTCGGCATTCGCATCGATGAGAAGAATTCACGGCAGAGCCCGTGCATTCGGTGCAATACCTGCGACGGCCATCCGTGTTTGATTGGCGCCAAGGCTGACGCGCAGACGATCTGTGTCGATCCCGCACTTCAGCACGAGAACGTTTCGCTGATCACGAACGCGAAAGTGATGCGCCTGGAAACGAACGGCAATGCGCGTGAAGTAAGCAAGGTGATAGTCGAGCGCAATGGTGAGCGCGAGGAATATTCAGGCGACATCGTCGTTGTGTCCTGCGGCGCGGTTAATTCCTCAGCTTTGTTGCTGCGATCGGCGAATGACAGTCACCCGAACGGACTCGCGAATGGTTCAGATGTTGTCGGACGTCACTACATGGGACATATCAATTCGGTCTTGATGGCGCTTTCGAAGTGCCCAAACCCGACCGTCTTTCAAAAGACCCTGGCGATCAATGATTTCTATCTTGGCTCGAAGGATTGGGAATTCCCGATGGGCCACATCTCGTTTGTCGGAAAACTCGACGCGGACACTTTGAAGGCCGGAGCGCCGGCGATCGCTCCCGGTTGGACTCTGGACTTGATGGCCAAACATTCATTGGATTTTTGGTTGACCTCAGAAGATCTACCTGACCCTGAGAACCGCGTGACCGTCGATCGCGATGGCGAGATTCGCGTGAGCTACAAGCTTAACAACGTCGAAGGTCACGATCGTTTGAAGGCTCATCTGCAAAAGGCAATGAAACAAACGAACTGCGACATTCACGGGCATGAATGTCACCAGGGTTTGTTTGCGCGGAACTTGTATCTAGGGCAGCGTCTGCCCCTGGCGGCGTTGGCGCATCAGAACGGCACCGTGCGCTTCGGTGATGATCCGAAGACTTCGGCGCTCGATCGCAACTGCAAAGCTCACGAAGTGGACAATCTCTACGTGGTCGATGCGAGCTTTTTCCCGTCAAGCGGCGCGGTTAATCCGGCGCTGACGATCATGGCAAACGCGCTGCGCGTGGGCGATCACTTGTTGGAGCGAATGAAATGAAACACGTCAAGATCTTCGTTCTTGGTTTACTGCTTACGCTGAGCGTCTTAGTTCAGACGACGACGGCTCAGTACCTGCCGACGGACGCGCGTGCTCTCAACAGCTCGCGCGTCCCCTTCCTATTCGCTACCGACAAACCGAAGGTCGTTCCCTTGGTGGAGCAGGTTGGCGCAATCGGGATGACGGTTTCCGACATGGACGCTTCGATTGATTTCTATTCGAAAGTGCTTTCATTCGAGAAAGTTTCCGACGTGGAAGTGACTGGCGAAGATTACGAGCGACTACAAGGCGTGTTTGGGCTGCGCATGCGCGTGGTGCGCATGCGCCTGGGTGATGAGTTTATCGAGTTGACTGAATATCTCGCGCCGAAAGGCCGTCCGGTTCCTGTCGATTCGCGCAGCAACGATCGCTGGTTTCAGCACATCGCGATCATCACCAGCGACATGGACAAGGCTTACGCGCTGCTGCGACAGAACAAGGTCGAGCATGCTTCCACCGGTCCCCAACGCTTGCCCGATTGGAACAAAAACGCGGGCGGCATCAAGGCCTTTTACTTTCGCGATCCCGACAAGCACTGGTTAGAGATACTTCAATTTCCTGAAGGCAAGGGTGATGCGAAATGGCAGCGGAAGGATCGGCTATTCCTCGGCATCGATCACACGGCCATTGTGGTAAGCAACACGGAAGCGAGCCTGAAGTTTTATCGTGACGTCCTCGGTTTGCATATTGCCGGCACAAGTGAGAATTACGGCACCGAGCAGGAACATCTCAACGACGTGTTCGGCGCAAGGTTACGAATTACGAGTCTTCGAGCCGGAAGCGGGGGGCCAGGCATCGAGTTCCTCGAGTACCTTGCGCCGCGGGATGGGCGGCCCGCGCCGAGCGATGAGCGGGCGAGCGATCTGTTTCATTGGCAGACGACGCTCGTCGTTAATGCGGCTGATATGTTTCCGCAGAATTTGCTCGCCGGAAATTTTCGTTTTGTTTCGCCGGGCGTAGTGTCGATTACCGATGGGCGCTTAGGATTCAGCAAAGGCTTGCTCGCGCGCGATCCCGATGGCCATGTGATGGCGTTGGTTGAGAAATAACTCCGGAGCGTCTTTAACAGTTATGGCTAAAGAGCGAAACAAGAGACAAGAGCTAACCGCCGAAGAGCGTCGGCTGGAAGAAGCGCGTCAACGCACGAAGCATTGGAAGCGCTGGGGTCCATATCTCAGTGAGCGCGCGTGGGGAACCGTGCGTGAAGACTATAGCCCGTATGGCACGGCGTGGGACTATTTCCCGCACGATCACGCACGGTCGCGCGCTTACCGTTGGAACGAGGATGGACTCGCGGGCATCTCAGATCGTCATCAAAAAATTTGTTTTGCGCTGGCCTTATGGAATGGGCACGATGCGATCTTGAAAGAACGCATTTTTGGTTTGACCGGAAGTGAAGGGAATCACGGAGAAGACGTCAAGGAATACTACTTCTATCTTGATTCAACGCCGACGCACTCGTACATGCAGTACTTGTACAAGTATCCGCAGGCAGAATTTCCTTACGGGCAATTGGTGGAAGAGAATCGCCGGCGTGGCAAACAGGCCGGAGAATTCGAACTGATCGACACCGGAATCTTTAACGAAGATCGGTACTTCGATGTCGTCGTTGAATATGCCAAGGCCGACGTCGAAGACATTCTGATCAAGATTACTGCGACTAATCACGGTCCGGAGGCGGCGGCTCTGAATCTTCTCCCGACAGTCTGGTTTCGTAATACTTGGACGTGGCACCAGAATGGAAGTGCCAAGCCGCGTCTGCGATTAGTCAGCGACGGTGTAATCGAACTTGAGGTGAATGAACTCGGCAAGCGTTGGTTGTACTGCGAAGGAGCGCGTGAACTTCTCTTTACTGAGAACGATACGAACACGCAGAGGCTCTTCAACTCTGCGAATGGAAATCAACAGGTTAAGGACGGCATCAACGATTACATCGTCCATGGTAATCAACACGCGGTTAACCCCGAGCAAGTGGGGACCAAGGCCGCCGCTAATTACAAACTGACAATAGCGCCCGGCGAGACGGCCACGGTCCGTTTGCGGCTCTCAGACAAGCCGCCAAAGAGTCAGGATGCATTCGCTGGTTTCGACAAGACATTCGCCGCGCGAATTCGCGAAGCCGACGAGTTCTATGAGACCGTAATCCCCAAACATCTTTCGCACGACGCGCGTACGGTTATGCGTCAATCGCTTGGTGGCTTGCTCTGGTCCAAGCAGTTCTATCATTACGTCATCGAGCAATGGCTGGATGGCGATCCCGACACGCCGAAGCCGCCGGCGGAAAGACAGAAAGGCCGGAATCGAGAATGGAAGCATCTCTACAATGCCGACGTAATCTCGATGCCGGATAAGTGGGAGTACCCTTGGTACGCCGCGTGGGACCTGGCCTTCCATTGCGTGCCGCTTGCCTTGGTTGATTCCGAATTCGCGAAGGATCAGCTCGTGCTGATGCTGCGCGAGTGGTACATGCATCCGAACGGGCAATTGCCGGCTTACGAGTGGGCCTTCGGCGATGTGAACCCGCCGGGTCATGCGTGGGCCGCGTGGCGTGTTTACAAGATTGAGAAGAAGCGACGCGGCGTCGGCGACACAGTTTTTCTGAAGCGAGTTTTTCAGAAGCTACTTTTGAATTTCACCTGGTGGGTCAATCGCAAAGACGCTGACGGTATGAATATCTTCCAGGGCGGTTTTCTCGGACTGGACAACATCGGAGTGTTCGATCGCAGCGCGCCATTGCCCACCGGCGGTCACATCGCGCAATCAGACGGCACCAGCTGGATGGCGATGTATGCGCTCAACCTTCTGGCAATCGCGATGGAGCTGGCCAAAGAAGATCCGTCTTACGAAGATGTGGCGAGTAAGTTCTGGGAGCACTTTCTCTACATCGCGCACGCGATGAACAATCGCGGCGATGACGAAATCAGGTTATGGGATGAGCAGGACGGGTTCTTTTACGACGTGCTGCATTTGCCCGAAGGCAAACCTTTTCCGATGAAAGTTCGCTCTATGGTGGGTTTGATTCCGCTATTCGCCGTCGAAACCCTGGAGCCGGAGCTGCTCGAACACTTGCCGGACTTTAAGAAACGGATGGAATGGTTCATTGGCAATCGGCCTGACTTGATCCAGAACGTTGCCTGCATGCGCACGCCGGGCAATGCCGAGCGACGTTTGCTTTCGATCGTCAGTCAGGATCAGCTAAGAAGCGTGTTGCGGTACATGCTCGATGAAAACGAGTTTCTTTCGCCCTACGGCATTCGGGCGATTTCGCGATTCCACAAGGAACATCCATACGTGCTGCCAGTCAACGGCACAGAGCATCGGGTGGATTATGAGCCGGCCGAGTCGAGCACCGGATTGTTTGGCGGCAACTCAAACTGGCGCGGCCCGATCTGGTTTCCTCTCAACTATCTCTTGATCGAGTCGCTGCAAAAGTTTCATCACTATCTGGGCGAAGATTTCAAGGTCGAATGTCCGACGGGCTCAGGGCAGATGATGACGCTTTGGGAAGTGGCCGGCGAGATCTCGAAGAGGCTTTCGCGAATCTTCCTGCGAGATACTGAGCAGCGAAGGCCGGTCTTCGGTGCTGTCGAAAAGTTTCAGACCGATCCCAACTGGCGCGACCTGGTTCCGTTCCACGAGTACTTTCACGGAGACAATGGCTCGGGCGTCGGCGCGAGTCATCAGACTGGGTGGACGGGCCTGGTCGCGAAGCTCCTGCAGCAGAGCGGTGAGTGAGCGTCAGAAGCCCGACCGTCAGGGAGGGCAACGTGCGAGAAGAATCAGCCACAGATTTGCACAGATAAACGCGGATTAGAACAGTCTGCTGATCTGTGTAAATCTGCGTTCATCTGCGGCCAATTGTTTCCTATCTTGCCCTCCCTGACGGTCGGGCTTCTGATACTTTCCTTGTAAGGAATCCCGCTTCAACCCGACTCATGATTGTTCGGCTAATCAAGCAGAAGGAACCCGATGATCATGAGCGCCATTTCACCCCAGCAACGGTTTTCGAATAAGCCTTCGGTTCGCAGATTCACCTCTCATTCAAGACGCAGCGAACGCTGGGCAGTCATCCTGGCGGGAGGAGACGGCACGCGTCTGCAATCTATGACGCGCACTATTACTGGCGATGACCGACCGAAACAATTTGTGCCCATCATCGGTGGCAGCACGTTGCTGGATCAGACTCGGTCCCGCGTGGCGTTGTCAGTTTTGCCGGGCCGCACCTTATTTGTCGTTACCGAAAAGCATCGACGTTTCTATCAGTCTTTGAGTCAAAGTGTTTCGCCAAATCTTCTGCTTGAGCAGCCTGCGAATAAAGGCACCGCGCCGGCAATTCTTTATGCGTTGATGCGCGTGGCAGCGAAGTCCCCCAAAGCCATCGTCGCCTTGTTTCCTTCTGATCATTACTTTGCCGATGACGAGGAATTCATGTCGCATGTGGACGCTGCTTTCGACGCCGTGCAGGCAGAGCCAAACGCCGTGACGTTACTGGGCATCACGCCGACCGCCCCTGAAACTGAATACGGTTGTATCGAACCCCAGCGCTCAATACTTGGCAGTCTGCCCCGATCAATTACGCGCGTCAGCCGATTCTGGGAAAAGCCAAACGCAAACGTGGCTCGCTCTCTGATGGACCAGGGATGCCTGTGGAACAGCTTTGTGATGTTCGGCCGCATAGACGCATTACTGAAAATGACGCGCACGGCTTTACCCGAGATGTTCTCGCAGTTCGCCTCGATTGTGCCGACGTTTGAAACTCGAGCTGAGCGAAAAGCGCTCCAGGACCTGTATGCGGAAATTCAAGAGAGCAATTTTTCTCATGAGGTCTTGGCGGCTCGGCCCGAAGATCTGAGAGTAATGCGAGTCGGCGATGTTGGCTGGAGCGACCTTGGCGAGCCGGCGCGCGTGCTGGCAACACTGGCACGCATGGGATTTCAAACGGAAATGGCAATGTCGGCCAGCTAATAACTTCAACCAATCTAATACTTAATCCGAGGGCTAATGATGAAAGCAATCGCAGTCAAACCAGGAGTACCAGACACAGTTCATCTCGCCGAATTACCGGCACCGAAAGTTACCGACGTTCCGAACGGGCGCGGCGTGCTGGTGCGCGTTCTGCGCGTTGGCGTTGATGGCACTGACAAGGAAATCAACGCGGCTGAATATGGCCAGGCACCCGCCGGATATGACTTTCTGGTGATCGGTCACGAAGGTTTTGGCCAAGTAGAAGCTGTCGGTCCAAACGTGACCGAAGTGAAGCCGGGCGATTATGTCGTCGCGACGGTGCGCCGTCCGGGTTCGAGCATCTACGATCTGATCGGCACCAACGACATGACGACGGACGATACGTACTTTGAGCGGGGCATCAATCTGCGCCACGGCTACATGAGTCAGTACTACGTCGATGATGCGGATTACATCGTGAAGATTCCTCAGGGTCTGAAAGAAGTGGGCGTGCTTCTTGAGCCGACCACCGTAGTAGAGAAGGGAATCGCACAAGCCTACGAAATTCAACGTCGTCTTCGCGTGTGGAAACCAAAGCGCGCCGCGGTCATGGGCGCTGGAACGATTGGCCTGCTGGCAACTTTGGTACTTCGCCTCAAGGGTTTGCAGGTGACGACATTCGGCAAAACGCCGAAGCCTTACTTGAATTCGGATTTGATCGAAGCGATCGGTGCCACCTATCAATCGACAGACGAACTTTCAATTCTCGAAGGCGCAAAGAAATACGGTCAGTTCGACCTCATTTTCGAAGCGACAGGTTTTTCACCAGTCGTGTTCGATAGCATGCAAGCGCTTGGCAAGAACGGCGTGTTGGTCTTGTCCAGCGTTACGGGCGGCGATCGCAAAGTTGAAGTGCCCGCCGACAGAATCAATCTTGAGTTTGTGCTCGGCAACAAAGTCATGGTCGGCACAGTGAACGCGAATCGCGAATACTTCGAGATTGGCGTTAAGGACTTGGCGCAAGCCGAAGCCGAGTATCCCGGCTGGCTTCCGCGTTTGCTGACCCATCCCGTCAAAGGCCTTGAGAATTATCAGGAGCTATTTGCGAAGCTCACGAATCCGAATGGCGCGATCAAAGTCTTCTGCGAAGTGGCGCCGCTGTGATCCTCAGTGTCGTCGGTGGTTAGAAGTATTCACCACGGAGGACACAGAGAGGAACAAAACGATGATTCAAATCAAAGAAGAAATCTTGGGCAATCTCGAAACGGCCCTTACGCGCGAATGGCTGGAAACGAACGGCATTGGCGGCTTTTCGTCTTCGACGATCGTAGGTCTGAACACGCGCCGCTATCACGGATTGCTGACCGCCGCGACTAGGCCGCCCGTTGGGCGTCTGGTCCTGCTTTCAAAATTGGAAGAGACGCTGATTATCGATGGCCGCCGTTACGAACTGTCCACGAATCAGTATCCGAGCGCGGTGCATCTGCTGGGCTTCAAGTATCTAATCGGCTTTCGGCTCGATCCTTTTCCGACCTACACATATGAAGTTGAGGGCGTGCGATTTGAGAAGTCTGTGTTCATGGTGCAGGGAGAGAACACCACCGTTGTGCAATATGAACTGATCGGAGCCCTCCCGAACGATCGCAGCTATGCCCCAATCGTGTTAGAGGTTCGTCCACTGATAGCCTTTCGCGATTATCACAGCACTACGCATGAAAACGGCGCGCTGAATTCAAACGTGGAAACTGCGAGTGGATTGACGACAGTCAAGCCGTACGGCGATCTGCCTGCGTTGCATCTGGCGCACGGTGTCGCCCAGATCGACGCGAACGGTTTTTGGTATCGCGACTTTCAATATGCGGTTGAGCAAGAGCGCGGTCTCGACTTCGCCGAAGATCTGTTCAGCCCGTGTGCTTTCAATTTTGATCTGACTGCGAGCTCAAAGGTGAGCATTATCGCGTCAACTGAGCGCCGCGCTGTCAATCAGGCGGATGCTTTCCGCAGAGTGGAGTTAAAGCGACGAGAACTTCTGGGCGGAAACCCGGCGCGGGCCGAAGCAAACCCACTGGTCAATGCGCTCTCAGCCGCCGCCGATCAATTCATCGTCGCCCGCGAGCGCTGCAAGACTGTGATCGCCGGCTATCATTGGTTCGCCGACTGGGGCCGCGACACGATGATCGCTCTGCCGGGTTTGGCCCTAACGACTGGTCACGCCGAAATTGCGAAGAGCATTCTCGCGGAATTCGCAAATCATGTCGATCAGGGAATGCTTCCCAACCGTTTTCCGGATGCGGGCGAGACTCCTGAATACAACACGGTCGATGCGACGCTCTGGTTCTTTGAAGCGGTGCGCTCGCTTCTGAAACATACGAATGACTTCGAGTTCGTGCGCGCCAACCTCTACGTAGTCTTGACTGAAATCATCGATTGGCACGTCAAGGGCACTCGTTATCAAATTCATGCTGACGATGACGGGCTGCTTTACTCAGGCGAGCCGGGCGTGCAACTGACCTGGATGGATGCGAAGGTAGGGGACTGGGTCGTCACTCCGAGGTATGGGAAACCCGTTGAGATTCAAGCGCTTTGGTACAACGCCTTGCGTGTGATGGAACAACTCGCCGCGAAATTCAAAGACACAAAGGCGAAGAAGAAGTACGCCGCGATGGCTGCCAAAGCGCGCGCAAGTTTTAATCAGCTCTTTTGGAATGAAGAAGCTGGGTGTCTTTACGACGTTGTGAACGGCGACGTGCGCGACGCTTCGATTAGGCCTAATCAAGTGATCGCGATCAGCCTGGCCAATTCAATGCCTTCCAAGGACCGAGCCGCCAGGGTTCTGCGTGTGGTCGAAAGTGAGTTGCTGACACCACGAGGACTCCGAACCCTCTCTCCGCGCGACCCGAATTACATCGGAAGATACGAAGGTGATCCGCGCACTCGCGACGGAGCTTATCACCAAGGAACCGTCTGGCCGTGGTTGATGGGGCCTTTCATTACGGCTTACGTGAAAACATTTGGCGCAAGAGTTGGCCGAAAGTTCGCCAGCGAATGGTTGTCCCAGTTTCAGGAGCACTTGAACGAAGCTTGCCTGGGCGAAGTCTCAGAAATCTTCGATGGCGATGCCCCCCACACACCGCGTGGTTGTGTCGCACAGGCATGGAGTGTCTCTGAGCTTTTGCGCGCGGCGGGTGAAGACGCTTATGCGAAGAAGGAATTGTCGGCCTCCAAGGCGTCGGCGAAGGGTGTATGAATAGTTGCTCTCGCCAGTCAGGAGTCATAGAATTTCAAGCGAATCCGCTTGGCAGTGACCTGCGTATATAGATTATGGAGAGGGAAATGCTAAATCACTTCTTATTAGTTCGGCTCTCTCCTGTTTGATACACTTAGTAACCAAGAAGAATTGAAGATTGGTGCCGAGGGAGGGATTCGACCCCTCACGGGATTACTCCCAACATTAAGTCCTAAATCGCGCATTACACCAAGTCTCACCAAACGCATTAAACCGATATTTAGCGGAATGGTTAGCCGTCAAAGTCAGCTAAATTCAGGTAGGTTCAAAACGCGATCACGGCATTTTCACGTCATCTGAGCAACGGAGTTTCATCCGTTGGGTAAAATATACGGCAGGTGGGCTCACGGACTTTGTTCGTTCAGAGGACTAAAACACTAGACCTCCGACCACGATCGACTCTTCGACAGACTGCTACAAGTGCACTCATTTATAGTGGCCGACTTAATGTCGAGATTGTTGTGCTCGTCGGGCGCTAGCAGCGGTCGCTCAACTCAGCGTGACTCGCCAGTGAGTTTGGAGAATTAGGCGTAACGGCTTCTCTTGACGCCATGAACAAGAGGCACTGGAATCGACTTTATCAAGTCATGCCCACGCAACCGACCACGACCTCCGCGTTGGCGAATCAGATAACCGGAAAAACGCTAAGTATTCGCCTTTTCGAAAGTTGCAGCCACCGGAGAAAATCAAGGATTTTTACATTTTTCCCCTTCCATACCATCGCGTACACGTTGCGTCCTGGTTTTATTGGTCACGTATTGGTCACTTGGACATTAGAGTCTTGCTGACGTCACAAGCCTTCTTCACAGCCGACCAAACCAGAACTGGCATTTTGGGGAGACGAGATTTACTCAATAAAATTTCTGTCGGCGATCGAATCCGGCGGCTCAAACCCCTCAGTGAATCACTTCGGCGGCTTCCCTGATCCGGCGTAGCATTCCACTGAATACCAACTGATGCAGCGGCCACAGCGCATACCAATAGAGCCGCCCAAGTAACCCTACCGGATCAAAGACTGCTGTTTGCCGAATCGTCGAAGAGTAAGCATCGCCGCTGACTTCGAATTCAAGCAAAGCGCGACCGGGTAGTTTCATTTCGGCCACCAGCCTGAGCAGCCGGTCAGGCTCGAATTTCTCGACGCGCCAAAAATCGATCGTGTCGCCAACGCGCAAAGTATCGCGAGCCGGACGTCCGCGTCTGACGCCGACTCCCCCACACAGCAGATCGAGAAAACCGCGCACGCGCCAGAGCCCGTTCCAGGCATACCAACCGCTGTCACCGCCGATGCGCTGAATAGGTCGGAAAGCGGCCGCAGGCGACCGCTTCACGAGTGCTGTCCGTGAGTCCACCAGACGCGTTCCAAATTGTTCGCCACCCCAGGCACGAGTTTCACCCGACGATGAGAGAGCATCCGACCAGCGCGTCGCGGCAAATTGCTTGTCCTCATTAACCAGCGCTTTGCTGACCGCCTCATCTATTCCCATGGGCCGAATGTCGAACATTTCAAGCGCAGAGTTGTCATGCACGACAGTCGAATGAACAATGCTCTCAATTAGTTTTCGGCCAATGCGCGCGTACAAAGGCGTGACCAGTCCCAGCCACAAGCTTGATAGAAACGGCGTGAGCACCGGCACCCGAATCATTCGGATGCGCATGCCGCGGTGGCGCGCATAGGCGCGCATGATTTCGGCATATGAAACTTGATCGGCACCGCCAATCTCATAGATACGGTAAGCGGAAACCGGCAGGCGCATCGCCGTCACTAAGTAGTTGATCAAGTCGTCGATGGCAATCGGCTGCGCCGGCATGGAAACCCATTTTGGCGTGATCATAATCGGCAGGCGTTCAACCAGGGAACGAATCATCTCGAACGAAAGACTGCCGGAACCGATGACGATCGACGCGCGAAATTCGAGCGTGGGCACGCCGGATTCGCGCAGAATTTTTCCCACCTCCTGGCGGCTGCGCAAGTGCGCGGACAGTGTCTCTTGATCATTTCCCAGTCCGCCGAGATAGATGATGCGCTCAGCACCGGCGGCTTTTGCGGCTGCTGCAAAGTTCCGCGCCGCGATTCGATCATTCTCTTCGAACGATCCGCTCGAGCCCATTGAGTGGACCAGATAATATGCGACCGTGACTCCGCGCATGGCCTCTTCGAGGCTGTCGCGATCCAGCACGTCGCCAGTGACGATCTCTGTCCCCGCGCCTACCTTCGGCTTAAGAAATTCCGGCCGCCGCGCCAGGCAGCGAACGGTGAGTTGCCGTTGCTCGAGCGCCTGCAACAAGCGGCCCCCAACATAACCAGTAGCTCCGGTGAGCAGGATCAATCCGGCATCGGTTGTATCTTTCGGCAGTAACTTCTCGTCAGTCATTCAAATCTTTCGTGAATCGTAAGCCCAATGCAGTAAGGCCTGCCGTTGCCGACGTCGGCAATCGAGCGCGCGCGGCGGACAATTTTTCCTGAGCTGTGCGATATGGCGGCGCACCGCGCGCCACCGTTTGATTTGCCGCTCGTCGTCAACGCATCTGCGTCCCAGGTAGTAACGGCAGTACCATTGGAACCAGCCGCGCGGATCTTCGTGATAGATCCAACCTTTTTTCTTCCAAACTGATAGCGGTTGCGACGCGTTTACTTTGAAGAAGTTCAGCTCGGGATCGTGACGATCGGGATTGAGCTTTGCGTGCTTGAACCAAGACGCCGGAAACTCCTTTTGGCAATCAGTCATGTACTTGCCACCGAAAACGCCCAGCTCGAGCATTTCTTTGGGCGTCAGTTCAGGCTTGAAATCGGAATGAAAGTTTCTGCCGGCTGGTTCAGTGCAGTAGTAGACATAACCCGCCTGCATCAGATCGTTAACTGCAACGCGCCGCTTTCGCATGCGATTATCTTTGCGCCGACACGGCGGGGTGTGCGGTCCTGATCATCCGCGACGTATCAAACCCGCGTGTCTGCATCTTCGCGAGCAATTGCTGGTAAAGCGCTTCGTCGATTTTCGGCGTGCGGCTTAGGATCCACAGGTAGTCTCGACCCGGTTCGCCGACCACGGCGTACTCATAGTTCGGACCAAGATCCAGAATCCAGTACTTGCCGTAAAACGGCCAGAAGAAAGTCACTTTCAATTTGGCGTTGGTTTTCTTATCGACGATCTTCGCTTTTCCGGTGGCAGTGGTGAACTCGCCTGAAGGTTTGCGGCAGCGATTTACCACTTGGATGCTCCCGTCCGAGCGCAGCGTGTAGTTCGCTGTGACTGAGTCGGCGCATTTCTTTTGGAAGCGATTCGGCAGTCGCGCAATCTCGTACCACTGACCAACATAGCGTGAAAGATCCACCGACGGAACAACTTCCAGCTCATCCTTTGGGTTGCCGGCAGCGGCCCCGGCTAACAATGTGGCAGCGATCATGGTTGTCACTATAAGATTCGTAATCATTTGTGTCTAAGTTCCTCAATGCAAGGTTCATGGTTGAGTGAAAAACTGAGAGAAGGGCCCCGCGGCTTGCTTGCCACATTTTTTTGCCCTTCTCTCGAAGTGCCCCGCGCCGTTCATCGCTAGGCCGTTGCGGCAGTTGCGGGCATCAACACGGTATCGATAACGTGAATCATGCCGTTGGTTGCCTCCACGTCCGGGGCGATCACCTTTGCATCGTTAATCTTCACCCCGTCCTGCTTGCTAATCTTCACCGTCTGACCCTGAAGCGTCGTAGCCGAATTCAGATTAGCCACCTCGTGCGAAGTCACTCTTCCCGGCACGACGTGGTAAGTCAGAATCGCCGTCAGTTTTTGCTTGTTTTCGGGCTGAAGCAGTTCGCTCAATGCCTGCGGCGGAATCTTTGCAAACGCATCGTCGGTTGGCGCGAAGACCGTAAAAGGACCTTCACCCTTCAGAGCTCCGATCAAACCAGCAGCTCCCAGCGCCGCGGCCAGTGTCGAAAAATTTCCCGCCGCTAACGCGGTGTCAACTATGTCGAATTGTTTTTCCATCATTTCTCCTTTTTGTTTGTTGGTTGATTGTTGAAGTTACGCTGAAACGACTCTCAGATCGTTTACATCTTCGGCATTAGTACCGTATCGACCACGTGAATCACGCCATTAGAAGCCTTCACATCAGTCGTTATTACCTTTGCGTCATTGACCTTAACGCCGTGCTTCGTGCGTACCTTGATGGTGCTGCCCTGCAGCGTCTTCACTGAGCGTCCGTTAAGTTTGACAACTTTGCTGGCCGGTACATTTCCCGACACCACGTGATAGAGCAGAATCGACTTCAGCTTCTCTTTGTTCTCTGGTCTAAGCAGAGACTCGACCGTGCCCGCCGGAAGTTTGGCGAAGGCTTCATCAGTTGGCGCGAATACCGTGAACGGGCCCGTGCCTTTCAGCGCGTCAATCAGTCCGGCTGCTTCGAGGGCGGCCGCCAGTGTCTTGAACTGTCCGGCGTCGACGGCTGTATCCACTATGTCCGCCGGCTTGAGCGGATCGTTTACGGCCGCACGCGACAAAGAAGTAGCGCCTGCGATTGCCAGGACGGCAAACAAAACGCCGCCCGCAAAGAGTTTCTTTCCTGTCCAATTACTTAGCTTCATGGTAAAAACTTTCCTTTCTGGTTAAGGCCTCACGAAGAGGCTGTGGTTTCGTAACTTCCGCCTTACCGGCACTCGGAAACCGCTCGTCGCCTAAAAGGCTGTTAACTCGCGTGAGCGGTTTAAGCGTTTTGGACTATACGCATCCGGGTTCTGCATGTCAAGTCTCCTGCGTGGTGTTGTGTTGTATTGCGCGCTTTGTGCGTTTTCGTGTATAGTGTGTTTGAGGCCGCGAACTGTGTCTTCTGCTAACTTAACCACCAAAGAGGTCGCCCGCTTGCTGCAGGTCAGCGAGGCCACGGTCAAGCGTTGGGCCGACGATGGCTTGCTGCATTCGAGTAAAACTGCCGGCGGACATCGCCGCTTCAGCACTCACAGCATTGCGACCCTTCGTCGTGAAAAGGGCATCGGACCCGCGCCGGGCGTGCCTCGCCCGCAAAAGAGAAATCGCGTCGCTACGGTGAGTTCACCTGTGCGGCTTACAGAGCTACTGCTGGCTGGTGACGAGAAGGAAGCCGCGGCGTTCCTGATTCATGCCTACATGGAAGGTCATTCGCTCGCGGAGCTGTTTGATAAGACGATCACGGAAGCCATGCACGAGGTCGGCGAGCTATGGTTTCGGGGAGCGATCACGGTTGCTGACGAGCACTTGGCGACTCGAGCCGTATTTAGCGCATTGCAAAAACTGCGGAGCATAGCTGTGCCTGCCGAGCCGACCGGAATGAAAGCTATTTGTTGTGGGATCGAAGGCGACCTGCACGAGCTGCCGGTTCACCTGGCGGAAATGATTCTTGAAGCTGAAGGCTGGGACGCGCGCAACCTCGGACCCAACACTCCGCTGTTTTCCTTGCGCGAGATGGTCGCACGGCAACGCCCACAACTTATTTGCATCTCTGCCCGGAGCATTGCCGACTTGGATCGAGCCACGTCTGAGTATGCGCAACTCCGCAAGGTCACGGCTAAACTTTCCGCTTCGGTAGTGATTGGAGGCGAGGGCTTTCGGGATCCGACGATTCGGCAACGCTTCCCTTCCGACTTCTACGCCGAAGACTTCGCCGGTCTGTCAAAGTTTGTGAGAGCGTTAGCGAAGCGCCACGCCTGACTGTTCAGAGCCATCTGTTTGGATTGCGCTCAAGTCAGCGCCTCTGGCTGCAGACGACGCACTCTCATCATGGTCACTGATACAGAATTGGTTTCTCCCAAGATTCTTGGCAGCGTAAAGAGCCTTGTCCGCAGCCTCGACCAAGCTATCTTCCTTACAGCCTTTTTGGGGATGCATCGAGGCTAAACCCAAGCTCGCGGTCACGGAAGAATGCTTGAAGCTGGAATTTTGGATCGCCTTCAGCAACCGCAAGCCGAGGTTTCTCGCTGCTTCGCCTGCGGTGTGGCCAAGGAGTGGGAATCATTGACCAAAGCGGGACAGGTTTCTGAACTTTATCTTCAAGACTTACCTTCGAGCCAAAGCCTCGATTACGCGATGTGACTTTCTTAGCCGCTTGATCGGACCTCTCCGTGACAAACCACGCGTCTGACGGGTAGCACAGTTTGGTGCGCTACCAGTGCACGCACGCTCGGTTCTTACAAATTACCCCTCAACAGCCTTAACTTAAATTGACGTGGCCTATTGGCAGTTACGCGGCCTTGGTTCGTCATCCCTTGACACAACTAACTCGCGCCGCCTCGGTTAGTCGGGCCTAATTCCGTGAGACCAGCCAAAGATGACGTGGTCGCAGAATTGCGACAGTCTGATTTTGGCCAACAAATTTGGGCCTATTAATGTGCCCAACGGAGTCTGAGTCCGTTGAGTGATCCAGGTCTGATTTCTGATTGCCTGTAAGTTATTGAATTCACTGGTGCCGAGGGAGGGATTCGAACCCTCACGGGATTACTCCCAACGGATTTTAAGTCCGTAGCGTCTGCCATTTCGCCACCCCGGCGTATTGTGCAGAAGATAACACACCGCGGCTTACGAGTCAGACGCCGCCGCTGAAGTAAAGGTCGCCTCGTGGAAACTCCGTTCGAAATGATCCGCACGCTGCATTGACTGCCGCGTTCAGGCTCGGGCTTCTGACACTTCGCCCGAGATGTTAGAATGCAACCGGATTGCGAGCCAGACCGTCTCATAACCATCGATGACCGAAGAGCAGGAAGTCTTTCATCAACACATTCAAAAGCAGGGTCTCAAGCGCACGGCGCAGCGCGATCTGATTCTCGACGTCTTTCTAAGCACCGAAGGACATCTTTCCGGCGAAGATCTCTATCAGCTCGTGCGCGAAAAAGATCCGAGTGTTGGTCAAACGACGGTGTACCGAACGCTGCGTCTGTTAACCGAAGCCGGGCTCGCGCGCGAGGTGAGGTTCGGCGACGGCCGCGCGCACTACGAACATAGTTACAAGCACGAGCACCACGATCACATGATCTGTTCCGAGTGCGGCAAGATCATCGAATTCTACTCGCCGGAATTGGAAGCGATTCAAGATGCGATGGCCGCCAAATATAAGTTTCAATTGACTGAACATCTACTGCGCATGATAGGCGTCTGCGCGGATTGCCGGCGTCAGAAAACACACGCGAGTGAATCGCAAAAGCAGACCAAAACAGTCGCCGCACGTGCTTCCAGGCGATGACCGTCGCCAGACTATTCGAATGAAATCGAGGACTAGACTACTGAAGCTCACATCACATTCGTTGGCGTTTCTCTTGTTGTTAGTTCTCTTTGGATGTCCGGGGAATGGCAACAAGACTGAAGTAAACTCGGCCACGCCTGAACCCGCGAAAACCCGGAAGACGGATTTCGATGGCGACAAAGCGTTTGAGTACGTGCGCAAACAAGTCGAATTCGGAGTGCGTCCTCCCGGCTCGCCAGAACTGGAGAAGACGCGCGCTTACATCATCGATCAATTGCGATCGTTTGGATTGAATGTGACGACGGACGAATTTCAAGCGACGACGCCAATGGGTCAAAAAAAGATGGCGAACATCGTCGCTGAATTGCCCGGCTCATCGAACGATATCGTCATCATCTGTAGTCACTACGACACGAAGTATGTCAAGGATTTCAAATTTGTAGGCGCGAACGATGCGGGTTCTTCGACGGGTGCGGTGATGGAAATCGCGCGCGTGCTGGCGATGAAGAAGCTTTCGTTGAAGATGACCTATCGGTTCGTGTTCTTCGATGGTGAAGAGGCTTTCTGCTTCGATTGGGACCAATGCCACAACCCGAATCCGGCCGATCCGTCGAAACCGCTTCCGGATAATACATACGGTAGCCGGCACTATGTCTCACAGCTCGTAGCCAAGAACGAGTTAAGCCGGGTGAAGGCGCTGATCCTGCTCGATATGATCGGGTATAAGGAACTGAAGTTGGGTCGCGCTGATCTCGGCAGCGCTTGGCTACAGGACATTATCTGGCAGACAGGGAAGGAAATTGGATACGGCTCGCAATTCATCAATGCGACTGAAGGCGTCGGCGATGACGATCACAGTCCGTTTCTGAAAGCGGGTGTGGATGCGGTCGATCTGATTCAACTCAGTTCATATCAATACTGGCATACCAAAGACGACACCCTCGACAAAGTCTCCGCGAAGAGTTTGCAGATCGTCGGCGACACCGTGATCGCGAGTTTGCCGAGAATTGAAGAGCGGATTCGAAGCCGGGCACGTTAAAACGAACTTCGTTTGCGGCAACCGCTTATGGAAGCTTTCGCAGCCTGTCTTCCACCGCCGCGCCCACCTCACTACACTTCGACGCTTTCTCTTCGCCAATCAAATCGTAAGTCAGCGTCTTGCCTTCCGCGAGAACCTCGGCGACAGCCGCTTCAACTCTCTTCGCCGCATTCGTCAATCGATTGTCGTGGTGCCGCGTGCCGAGCCAGTCCAACATCATCTGAGCAGAGAGAATTGCAGCGAGCGGGTTCGCTTTGTCTTTGCCGGCATGCTTCGGTGCGCTGCCGTGTATCGGTTCGAACATTGCGTGCTCGTCGCCGATATTGCCGCCAACCGCCAGACCTAAACCGCCTGCCGTTGTGGCGCCGTTGTCGCTGATGATGTCGCCCGCGAGATTTGGCGCCACCACCACGTCGTACCATTCCGGATTGCGAATCTGCCACTGGCAGAACGCATCGACGTACGCGTAGTCGAGTTTGATGTCGGGAAATTCGCTCGTACCGATCTCGCGAAAGACCTCGCGGAAAAATCGATGAGCGCCGATGATGTTTGATTTATCGACGCACGTCACTTTCATCTGCTTGTTACGTTGTCGCGCGAGATTGAAAGCGTAGCGCACGACCCGTTCAGTCGCGCGCCGAGTAATTTTGATCGGTGTCATGCGGCCGCCATCTATGTCATTCGTCTCGCCCGTGTAGGCGTCTTCGGTGTTCTCTCGAATGACGACGTAATCGACTTTGCCTGGCTCCCAAACCTGTTTTAGCTCGCCGTGAATTTTGTGCTTGACGCCGGGGTAGAGCTTCACCGGGCGAACATTTGCATAGAGATTCAGTTCGCGACGATTGAGAATCACTTGCGCGTAGCCGGCCAATTGCGGCTCCGGATAAGGCTTGGCGGGTTTGGTGAAGACAGTCTTGCCGTCAACTTCGTGACCGACAGCGCCGAGCAGGATTGCGTCCGCGGCTTTGCATTTCTCGAATGAACCTTCCGGCCACTCCGTCTCGTGCTCAGCATAGTAATGCCCGCCGCATTCGATCTCTTCGATGTCGAAATTGATTTGGAATAGTTCGCCCGCGGCGCGCAGGACGCGGAGCGCTTGATTCAGAACTTCCACGCCGATGCCGTCACCGGGCAGGGCTACGATTGAATAGGATTGTTTCATTGTTGGTTTCGAAAGATATTGAATATAAGCGACGCGGCGAAGAATCGACAAACGTGTAGCAATGGCTCTTCTGCCTGCGCGTTATTGAACGGAACACAGACTAAAGTCTATGCTACGGCAATGCTGTCCGCGGAAATCATCGCGATCGGATCGGAATTGCTTTCGCCGAATCGCACTGACACCAACAGCCTTTGGCTAACTGATCAACTCAATCGCATCGGCATCGACGTAAAGCTGAAAACGATCGTCGGTGACGACGACGCGCGTCTCGAAGAAGTCATCAAAGACGCAGTCAAACGCTCGCGCGTGGTGATCACGACGGGTGGGCTCGGTCCAACCGAAGACGACATCACCCGCAAAGTCGTGGCGCGCGGGTTGGGCAAGCGTTTGTCGTTGGATGAAAAGGTTCTGGAAGAAATTCGCGAACGGTTCAAAAGCTATGGAATGAAAATGCCCGAACGAAATTCACGGCAAGCGATGGTCATTGCAGGCGCGGAAGTACTTTCAAATCCGAATGGCAGCGCCCCGGGTCTGTATCTCGAACATGACGGCTGTGCAATTGCTTTGCTGCCTGGGCCACCGCGCGAGATGAAACCAATGTTCGCGAATCACGTGCTGCCGCGCATTGAAAACCTGGCGGGCAACACTCGTTTTGCGACTCGCGTGCTGCGCGTCGCGGGTCTGGGTGAATCGGCGGTCGATGAAAAGATCGCTCCGATTTACACTAAATACGAAAATCCGCAAACCACGATTCTCTTCAACAGCAGCGAAATCGAAATACATCTGCGCGCGCACGGAAGGACTGAAGCGGACGCTGAAGCTTTGCTCGACGATCTGTCTTTGAAGATCGAAAGCGAACTCGGCAATGCAGCATTCTCATTTCGCGTCGAGACGATGGAAGAAGTCGTCGGCCGCCGGCTGGCGATGACGGAATTTACGCTCGCCGTCGCCGAGAGTTGCACTGGAGGTTTGATCGCGCAGCGGTTAACGAGCGTGCCCGGCTCTTCGAAATATTTCATCGAAGGCGTGGTCACTTACTCGAATGAGTCGAAGATTCGTCTGCTCGGCGTCGATAAGAAGTTGATCAAGGAATTCGGGGCGGTAAGCCCGCAGGTTGCGCGCGACATGGCGCGCGGTGTCCGTCACAAAGCCAAAACGGATTTTGGATTAGCGGTGACGGGAATCGCTGGGCCCGGAGGTGGAACGGAAGAGAAGCCCGTCGGCCTGGTTTACATCGCGCTCGCTGACGACGCGCATACCGAACATCGCAAGCTGACGCTGCCCGGCGATCGCGAACTGGTGCGCTGGCGCGCCTCACAAGCTGCGTTGGATATGTTGAGGCGAAGGTTGATCTAGCCGCTTACTAAGGACTCCATAAATCATGAAGTGGATGGACCGAAGAATACCGGAGAGGTGGCAAGGCCCGTTCTTGATTCTGGTTATTTCGGGCATGCTCCTGGTGTTTGGTGTTATCGCCTTTGAGCAGCTAAATGAGAAACGCGCCCGCAAGAAGGTATTGAGTGTTCTCAACAATGTATCACCCAATGCCAGTGTCAAAGTCGATGGGAAGCTGCAACAGGGCGCCCAACTTCTTGAAGCCCTCAGAACAATCCACCATGTTGACCCGCACCACAGCGCTCCATTGAAGCCAATCCGCATCGAAATTGGTGAGGGCAGCAACAGCATAGATCTGATTGTTGCACGGGACTCTGAGCGATCAGATGAGTATTGGGTTTATAGACCGGGCTGGAATTATCATAACGACCCACATGGAGAATTCCTCGGCGTAGTTCAGACAGAGGTTTTTAAAGACTATTGAGCCATATCTTCTCAGAGAGTCGTGGATGAGTTTGCAATTAAGGGAAATCGATTGGGACTCCCGATCGATTCAACCGCGAGATCGACATCAAGCTCCGGCCAGTAAAGATGATGTTCGTTCAGAAGTTCAACGTTGTGAATGGCGGTGACTGAAGCATCCTTGAACCATGGAAAGTTCTCGTAGGAAAGAAAGTGCTCCTTATCTTTTAGCAGCAGCCAAATTCCATGCTTGGAGATTTGAGTAACCTCAACCTCCGAAATGCCTGTGCCAAGCGTCTCTGATTTCATCTTCGTGTTCCTCGATCAACCGTCGCGCCGTCTGAAGGTCTGGACCTCTCAAGCCCTAATTGTCTGCCAATTCGATTTCAGGTTCAATCCAAAACTTCGCTTCACCGTGTGAGCAGTAAACGTGAACGTGAATTCGGGGCTCTTCGCGGGAGAAGAAAAAGAATCGAAAGCCTAACTCGCGGAAGATCGTTGGGCTCATGAATCGTCAGTTTAGTTGTTGGACCTGCCGTTGGCAATGGATTTTGCCACATCAAGACTGCGAGTCTATTTCGCCGTGTAAACATGAATATCCGTGCGAAGAAACTCGGAGTGCGCTTGCATGATTGATTCGTAACTCCCAATCGGCTCGTTGTATTCGGCAGCTGATCTATACAACTCAAAAGGCGTCGAACGCTCAGTTTCGACCACTATTAGGTATTGAACATTCCTATTGTTGAGAAACTTCAGGAACGAATCGCGATCTCGCGGAGCATCGGCGGAAGACACGAATCTCTCGTCCGGAATTCCCGACAGCACGCGCACGGTTCCTTCGTCACAAAAAATCTTCGCGCTTGATTTCTGATCAAAATGGTCGCGCAGGTAGTCAGCAACGGCACGTTGCGCGCGATAGCGATTGATTTCGCCAGCGGCGCCGACGAATTGAATGCTCGCGTCGATCGCACACAGCACAACTATCCCAATGAAAACGCGGCGCGCAAGATGTAGCTTATGCCTGCGAATCCAGAGATACGTCCAAGCGAGAATCGGCAGACCGAGATTGAATAAGATGAGGCCATAGCGCGGGAAAATTATTGGCTGCTGATGAGTTACATACGCGCCGAGCAGCAGCGCGAGGAAGGCGAAGAAGAAAAGCAGCGGCTTCGATTGCGATTCGCGTTTGGATGACTCATCGCGCGGCTTCCTGCGAAGTCGCCAAGAGGCAACGTTTCGCAAGGTCGTCCCATCGGTGAGCGCGGACCTTGCCGCAATCCATCCGGCAAACAGACAAGCCAGGAGTACGGCGATGTCAGTAGATACAAGCAACGTTGCGAAGTCGCTCGCGAGATTGCGTAGCGAGAAGCTGGCAATCGATGGATTCATCATCATCAGCCAGTCGTGATACTGCTGGCGTTGCTTGAAACAGGCGAACGCATCGCCGGTTGCTTTCCATGAAATGTAGAACCAGAACAGCGGCGGCAGAATCAGAATTGCGATGGCGATGAGCGACACGCGGCGTTCGCGCGTGAACTGAAGAAAGGGAATTAGCGCAAGCAGCATCCAGCTCTCGACTCGCGTGAGCCCGGCCAGTGCGCCGAAGATCGCCGCCACCACCCAATTGCCAGTCAAAACAAAATAGAGCGAGGCCAGCACGAAGAATGCGTGTGGAACATCAGTCATCGCCGAAGCTGAATACAAAATGTGCAGAGGATTCAGCGCAATGACCGCGAACATCGCCAACGCCACGCGGCGATCCGACGTCAATCGAAGCGTGATGGCGTAAACCAGTATGCAAGTGCCTGCGCCGAACAACGCCGAAACAATCTTGCCGGAATAGAATCCGTTCTTGACGAAGACATTGAGCAGTGCCGAAACGAATTGATAGAGTGGCAACCAGAATCCGAATAGATCCGTCAGTCGGAGAGTCCCACCTGAAATCTTAGTACTGAGGTTTCCTATCTCGCGGATGTACACATAAGCATCGCCAAACGCATTAGGGAGGAAGAATGCGCCGAGAATGCGCGGAATTCCTGCAATCAGAACGAGCGCAGGCCCGCGGATTCGTCGATTCTCCAATACGTCCATGGTTTGCGAAATCAGTTCGTGAGAATACCAGCAAATCTGGGCTGGTCGCAGGTTTCCTCTGCTTGTTCGCCGCGGATGGGCTTGTTATAGTCAACCTTCACCAAGCATGCGTAATGGCAGTAGCAACCGAAGAGAAAGTTCTGGCGACCAACCGCGCAGCGTTTCACAATTATCACATCTCGGCGAAATATGAGGCCGGCGTCGCGCTGACCGGGACGGAAGTTAAGAGCGTTCTCGATGGTCGC
>JAJPKD010000161.1 GCA_021323895.1 Acidobacteriota bacterium
ACAGCTCGACGACTCGCGGCAGACCGCCCGTAATGTCTTTGGTCTTCGTGGTTTCGCGCGGAATCTTGGCGATAACATCGCCGGGTTCCACGGCTTCGCCGTCGTTGACCATCAGGTTCGCGCGCACCGGCATCTGGTAAGTCTTCAGAACCTTGTTGCTTGCGTTACGGATTTCCAGACGAGGTTGTTTCTTTTCGTCCGGCGAATCCTTGACCACCATGTGCGAAAGACCAGTGACCTGATCTGTCTCTTCCTCGTAAGTCACGCCTTCCTTCAAGTCCTGGAATTTCACGTGACCCGCAACTTCGGTCAGAATCGCAAAAGTGAACGGGTCCCAAGTCGCCAGCAGCTGATCCTGCGCAACCATCTCGCCGTCTTCGACCAGAATGTGCGCGCCATAAACGATCTGATAGCGCGCGACTTCGCGGCCGCGCTCGTCGATGATCGTCAAAGCGCCCTGGCGATTCATAGCTACGCGCTCGCCCTTGCGGCTCTTCACGGTTTGCAAATCGATGTATTTGATCTTGCCTTCTACGCGAGCTTCGTGCTTCGAAGACTCTTCGAGGCGGGCCGTACCGCCGATGTGGAACGTACGCATCGTTAACTGCGTACCGGGCTCGCCAATCGACTGCGCGGCGATGACGCCGACGGCCTCGCCAATATCCCCCGGCCGGCCGGTCGCGAGGTTACGTCCATAGCATTTGATACAGCAGCCGCGCCGCGATTCGCAGGTCAAAACTGAGCGAATCCTGACGCGCTGTACGCCGGAACGTTGAATCTCGGCCGCGAGATCTTCGTCGATCTCCTGATTACTCTCGACGATGACCGTTCCTTCAACCGGATCGATCACATCCTCAAGCGCCGTGCGGCCAACGATACGGTCGCGCAAGCTCTCGATTTCTTCGCCGCCTTCAACGATGGCACTCGCCGAAATGCCCTTCAAAGTGCCGCAATCGTGTTCGCTGATAATTACGTCCTGCGCCACGTCCACCAGACGACGCGTCAGGTAACCCGAGTCCGCCGTCTTCAACGCCGTGTCCGCCAGGCCTTTGCGCGCGCCGTGCGTCGAAATGAAGTACTGCAAAACGTTCAGGCCTTCGCGGAAGTTTGATTGAATCGGCGTCTCGATAATTTCGCCCGAGGGACGCGCCATCAATCCGCGCATGCCGGCGAGCTGCCGGATCTGCTGCGCCGATCCACGCGCGCCGGAATCGGACATGATCAGGATCGGGTTCATTTCGTTGGACGCCTTCTCGCGATCCTCCATCGCCTTGAACATTTCCTTCGCGACCTTGTCGGTTGCTTCCGACCAAATGGCGATGACCTTGTTGTAGCGCTCGCCGTTGGTGATCACGCCGTCGCGATACTGCTGTTCGACAGTGATCACATCCTTCTCGGCCTTGCCCACAATCTCTGGCTTCGAAGGCGGTGTTACCAGATCGTCGATGCCGATAGAGATGCCGGCCTTGGTCGCGTACAAGAAACCGAGGTTCTTGAGATCGTCGAGCATTTTCACGGTCATCTCGTGACCGAGCCGAATGTGCGAATAGTTAACCATCGACTGCAGGCCCTTCTTACGAAGGGTGCCGTTGATATAAGGCAGGCCCGCCGGAATCGCGTCGTTGAAAATCACGCGGCCCACAGTCGTATTGATAACGCGCCGCACGTCTTCCTGCACCGCGGCGCGCAGGATGTCCTGCGTATCGTGCTCCTGTGTCAGGTCGATCAAGTCGCCGGTGATGCGCAGCTTGATCGGCGTCTGGGTCGTCACGTCCTTCGAATCAAGCGCGAGGAATACTTCCTCCTTCGAAGCGAACACTCGGCCCTCACCCTTCGCGCCTTCTTTGTCGCGCGTCAGGTAATAAATGCCGAGCACGATGTCCTGCGACGGCACCGCGATGGGCTGGCCGCTGGCGGGACTGAGAATGTTATTCGAAGAGAGCATTAAGACTGCCGCTTCGATCTGCGCTTCCGGCGAAAGCGGAATATGCACGGCCATTTGGTCGCCGTCAAAGTCAGCGTTGAATGCGGTGCAGACAAGCGGATGAATCTTGATCGCTTTGCCTTCGACCAGGACTGGTTCGAACGCCTGAATGCCGAGGCGGTGCAGCGTGGGCGCGCGATTCAAGAGCACCGGGTGCTCGCGAATCACTTCCTCGAGGATGTCCCAAACGACCGGCTCCTGCCGCTCGACCATCTCGCGGGCCTGTTTGATGGTCGCGGCGTGCTGCTGTTTCTCAAGCTGGTTGTAGATGAACGGCTTGAACAATTCGAGCGCCATCTTCTTGGGCAGACCGCACTGATGCAGTTTCAACTCAGGCCCAACGACGATCACTGAACGGCCGGAGTAATCGACGCGTTTGCCCAACAGGTTCTGGCGAAAACGCCCCTGCTTGCCTTTCAAAGTTCCGGACAGCGACTTCAGCGGACGATTATTCACCCCGCGCAAGACGCGACCGCGCCGGCCGTTGTCGAACAAAGCATCGACAGCTTCCTGAAGCATGCGCTTTTCGTTGCGCACGATGACTTCGGGCGCCCGCAGTTCCATCAGCTTCTTCAGACGGTTGTTGCGGTTGATAACGCGTCGATAAAGATCGTTGAGATCCGAAGTCGCGAACCGGCCACCATCGAGCGGCACCAGCGGACGCAACTCAGGCGGAATTACCGGAATGACATCGAGAATCATCCATTCGGGACGATTGCCTGATTTCAGGAACGACGTCGCCACTTTTAGACGCTTGGAAAACTTCAGCTTCTTCTGCTGGGAAGTCTCCTCGCGCATTCGCCGGCGCAACTCAACCGCGAGTTCTTCGATATTGACCGCCGCCAGCAGCTCCTTGATAGCTTCGGCGCCCATGCGGGCGACGAACTGGCCGGGATACTCGCGCATCAACTCGCGATAACGCTCATCGGTGAGCAGCTCGCGCTCTTTGATCTCTTTCAGATCGCCGGGATCGATGACGATGTAGGATTCGAAATAGAGAACCTTTTCCAGTTCGCGCAGCGGAATATCGAGCAGGTGACCGATGCGCGACGGCAGTCCTTTGAAGAACCACACGTGCGAACACGGACTGGCCAGATCGATATGTCCCAAACGCTCGCGCCGAACTTTCGCTTGCGTGACTTCAACGCCGCACTTGTCGCAGATCACGCCGCGGTGTTTCATGCGCTTGTACTTGCCGCAGAGACACTCCCAGTCCGCGACGGGACCGAAAATCCGCGCGCAGAACAATCCGTCGCGCTCCGGCTTGAACGTGCGATAGTTGATCGTTTCCGGCTTGGTGACTTCACCGTGCGACCACTGACGGATCTTTTCCGGTGAAGCGAGCGAAATGCGAATCGCCTCGAAGTCAGGCGCTAATTGCGTTTTCTCTTGATGAAATCGAAACACGTCTTATCTCCAGTGAGCAGTGAGCTGTGAGCAGTGAGCAGCAAACTGCATCTCTTAAAAATAGCGTTTTCAGTTTCGCGAGTGTGCGCGGGTTTGACGAGCAGAACTGCTTACTGCTCACCGCTCACTGCTCACTTAAATCCCTGACGTAATCAACGGCTCAGCGATCGGCTCGTCCGGCGCGCCGTCCTTCTGAACCAGCTCAACGTCGAGGCACAGCGACTGTAATTCGCGCACCAGCACGTTGAACGATACCGGCAAGCCTGGATCGAAATCGGCTTCCCCTTTGACGATCGCCTCGTAAATCTTCGACCGGCCGGCCACGTCGTCTGACTTGGCTGTCAACAACTCTTGCAGGATGTGCGCAGCGCCGTAGGCTTCGAGCGCCCACACCTCCATCTCTCCGAATCGCTGTCCGCCGAATTGCGCCTTGCCACCGAGCGGCTGCTGCGTAATCAGCGAGTACGGTCCGATCGAACGCGCGTGAATCTTGTCATCGACCAGGTGCGAAAGCTTGAGCATGTAGATGTACCCAACGGTCACCTTCTGCTCGAACGGTTCGCCGCTCAGGCCGTCGTACAGCACGGCCTTACCTGATTCGTTGATGATTTCCGGCAGGCCGAGTTCAGCGGCGCGGGCAGCGGACTCTTGGAGCTTCTGCTTGATCTCCTTTTCGGTCGCGCCGTCGAACACCGGAATCGCGAAGTGCATACCGAGCACGCGCGCGGCCCAGCCCAGGTGTGTCTCGAGAATCTGGCCCACGTTCATGCGCGACGGCACCCCCAGCGGATTCAAAACGATCTCGACCGGCGTTCCGTCGGGCAAATACGGCATGTCCTCTTCAGGCAAAATGCGCGCGATGACGCCCTTGTTACCATGGCGTCCGGCCATCTTGTCGCCGACCGAAAGCTTGCGCTTCAT
>JAJPKD010000290.1 GCA_021323895.1 Acidobacteriota bacterium
CATTGCGCGTGAGGTCATCGTTGTAGCCAAGGTAGAAGGCCGTGCCCGGATTCGGCGTGTAGCCGAGAAGAAACTGGGCGCGTGCGTTTGCAGACAAAGTGTCATAGTCGATGCGCACGCGCGCGAAGGTAAAGCGATTGAATTGATACGTCGATCGGAATGAATAGATGTCGTCCGTAAACGCCAGCAGGTGCGTGTCGTTGCGTTTGAGACGGTTCTTCGAGTAGTCCAGCGACATGGTCCACGCATTCGTGGGCTTATATTCACCACCGAGTTCCAGGCCGAATGCATCTCCCGGACCGGGATCGAGCAACGCATTCGGATCGACCAACGCTGCCGGACTCACGCGCGGAAACTTCGAGCCTGCGCCGAAGTCAAAATCGAAATCGTTGTGAGAATAATTTATGAAGTAGTTGAGCGAATACTTCTTGCTCGCGCGGGTGCCGCCGTGCGTGTAAACGCCCCATTGATTCGTGGACCGCTCAGGCCGGCCAAAGAATGCGCCACCGTGTGAAGCGGTACGCTTGAGCCCGAACTCTTCTTCGAAGATCCGCTCGTAGCCGACATTGGCGCCGAAGCCCATGTAAGTGTTGTGTTGGAAGTTCACGTGTCCATTGATTTCGTTGTAGTGGCTCGTGTCCAAACCTTGCCAATTGAAGCTGATCCCCATAGACGTATTGAAGTTCCACGAAATCAACCTCGCCTTTGGTTTTGGTTCTGAGCTGTAGCCCAGGTAGCCGCCGACGTTGTTGATGTTGGTGCGTCGCGTGAAGCCGACATCCGCGCGATAGTCGCGCGTTCTCCCCTGTCCATTCGCACCGTAGTAAAAATGGCGGCCGTCGCGGTTGTAACGCCAGTTGTACCCAAGACCGTTGCCGCTGCGATAGTAGCTGCGCGTTGCTGCCGGGCGAAAAGGATTCCCGGCCACCGGATCGTAGCCGGCGAAGCATCCGTCTGACGGTCCCGGTCGATGCGTATCCAAAGCAGGCTCAGAAAAACAGCGGCGTGACGTAGTCCCGAGCACCTGAAACGAAAAGATTTTTTGCTTACTGATTTGAATGCGCCCGTCGATGCCGCCGAGTTGGTTGTGCTTCTCGATAAAGTTATAGCTCGTCATCAGCAACCCGAGATACGATTGCTTGCCGATGTCTCGCTTCACCCGGAGTATTCCAATGTAAGCGTTCTTATCGAGGAATCGCTGAATGGTGGGCAACGCGGCTGCATCCTGCCGCTCTTCTTTCGTGAAGTTGCCGGGCGCATTATCACTCGCGATCAAAACGCCAAACGTGTTCTTCCCGCGCTTGCCGGAGAGCTTCACCGCCAGGTCCGGATCGACAATCGCCCGAGTGTTCACCGCCTGCAAAGGCGTGTTGAAGATGTCGATGCCTTCCAGAAAAAACGGCCGCTTCTCCTCAAAGAAGATCGGAAAGCGCTGGTTGGCCGTTACCACAGTTTGATCGGCTTCGACTTGCGCAAAGTCCGGATTCACGGCGAGATCCAGAGTGACTGTAGGCGTGAGGCTGTACTTCGCGGTAACGCCAACTTCAAACTTCAGGGGTTGATTCAACATCCGGCCCGGATCGAGGGCGCTTGGATTCGTCGCGAGTTGAGCTGCGGTCAGCGCGCTCACGCGCTTGCCCGTTTCCGATACCGTCACACTGGGAATAATTTCCAGCGTGCGCTCAGTCGAAATATTTTCCAGTCCGGTGATGTGCCCTTCCTGGCTGAGTTGCGACGAGATGTCGCGCGAGTTGGGCATCCATGAATCAATCTCGTCATTGAAACGATCGATATTGCGCCAGATATGAATGCCCCAAAGCTTTCCTTTGCCGGCTTCGTAGCGCAGAGATTTGAAAGGAATCGCAACTTCCAGCGTCCAGCCATCGCTTGCGATCATTCCTTTCGATTCCATCACGATATCGACGCTGAAGTCCTGTCCGGACCCCTCCGTCATAATGCCGTCCTGCTGAACCCCGAGCGGATTCCAACCGAGCACATACGCGCGGCGCTGATCGTTGAATGTGTCGAGAAACACACGCACGTTGTCTTCGCCAAAAACCTCATCGCGCTTGGCCACGGTAGCGCGAATCTTGTCCGGTTCGTCGAAGCAGTGAAACGCAAAGTAAAGAGTCCGCGCGTCATAACCCATCATTACTTCGGTCGGCTTTGAAGGCGTCGTGTTGTCGCCCGGATTCGTCTGATAGAAATCTTTTAGGACCGCGGCATGTTGCCAAACTTCATCATCGAGCTTGCCGTCGATCACCGGCGGCTTGTCGAACCGGGGGATGACGAGCGGTTTGGCCTTTTCCGGCGGGAGCACCACTGATCGTTTGGCGGCCGCGTCAGATTTTGACGTGTTCGTCGATTGCGCAGAGACGATGGTGCTTACCGCAATGCCAAGGCAGAGCAGCCCGGCGAGGATGGCTAGACGCTTGAGGATCATTAATTTTCTGAACTAACTCGATCGAGCGCGATTATGAAAATGAAAAAGCGAGGGCGCGTACAGAAACTTCCGACTCCCGACTCCCGACTCCCGACTCCCG